>NZ_JBHMQT010000012.1:0-90369 GCF_042435035.1 Sphaerimonospora cavernae | reverse complement strand
TCGCGGTGGCCAACGAGGGGCAGTGGCGCAAGGTGGCCACGCTGTTGGACATCGACCCTGAACTCGCGAAATATGCGACGAACCGGGATCGGTTCGCGTATCGGGACGAGTTGATCGCGGACATGGAGAAGGCGCTGGCGGCGTACGGCCGGGCGCACTGGCTGGCCGCACTCGGCGAGCTGGGCGTGCCGGCGGGCGCGATCCGGTCGATCGACGAGGTGTACGCCTGGGACCAGGTCCGTTCCCAGGGCCTGCTGGTCACCGTCGATCATCCGGTCCTCGGCCCGATCGAGCTTCCCGGCCCGCCGCTGCGCTTCGAGACACCGGACGGCTTCGAGACCCCGGAAGGGTCCAATGGTGCGGATCCTCATCGCCACACGCCGCCTCCCGCCCTGGGCCAGGACAACGACACCGTGCTCGACTGGCTGCGCGAGCGGGAGAGCGCAGCATCGGAAGAGCGCACGACGTGAGCCACACGGAAGCAGTGAACCGCCTTCAGAACCGCCCAGATGAGGCTGCCCACCAATTGCGACACTCGAGAAGTAAGCTCACAAGCGTGGCGTTGTAGGACAAGGCCGGGGGCGCGACCCCGTGGCGGGTAGTGCCCGTGCCCGCTAACGCGCTGGTGCGACGGCTTGTGAAGCGCGACGGTCCGTGTCCTTGACAACGCGGCCGCCTTGTATCACAAGTCGGATATTGTCCGGGTTGCTGAGCGCGGATATACCGGAGAGCGGATCGCCGGCGCAGATAGCCAGATCCGCGATCTTTCCTGTTTCGACAGTGCCCAGAATGTCGGAGACACCGCACAGGTCCGCGGCGGTCGCCGTGCCGGCAACGATCGCATCCATCGGTGACATGCCCAGGCCAACCAGCCTCTCCAACTCCTCAAGATTGTGACCGTACCGGCCTGCGGGGGCGTCGGTCCCAGCCGCGATCTTCACCCCTCGCTCGATCGCTGCGGCGATCCGGACGTGGGTCTCGTCGCGGATCCGGAGCGCGGTCTGCCGGGTGGTCGCGGACATGGCGTCGCCTCGGTCAAGAGAACTGAACGCGGAAAGCGTCGGGACCACGAAGACGCCTCGCTCCAGTGCGAGATCCATGCCCTCATCGTCGATCAGGTAGCCGTGCTCGATGCTGGTCACGCCCCCTCGGATCGCGTTGATGATCCCGGCGGCGCCCTGAGCATGCGCCGCGACCCGCCGCCGTCGATGGCGACGCGCCTCATCGACAACCGTGGCGATCTCCTCTTCGGAAAGACCCTCATCCTCTGGTTGGTCGGCCGGCGTAGAGATACCGCCCGTCGCACAGACCTTGACCAGATCGGCCCCATCTCGAAGCACCCGTCGAACCGACAGGCGGGCCTCCGCAGGCGTGTCACAGATCTCGTGACCCTCGCCGGCCATGCGTACCAGATCATGTCCCGACTTGCACGTCATGTCCGCGTGACCACCGGTGTGAGACAGCAGTCGGAGCGCCACCTGCAGGCGCGGGCCTTCAAGCAGTCCGCGCTCCTGCGCCACCCTGAAACCGGCTCCCGTCCCGCCTAGATCTCGAGCCGAGGTCACACCGGCGTACAGCGTCTCACGCATCCGCGCCGCGGTTTCGAAAACATGAACGGGCGGATACTCGTCCTGTCTTCTGTGCATACCCCACAGTCCATCCAGATGAAAATGGATGTGGCAATCGAAGAAGCCCGGCATGACGGTGCAGCCGCTGACGTCGAGCACCCGCGCGGTGGGAATGACGGCAGGTGGGGAAGGCGAGCCTCCCACATACGTGATCAGACCTGAATCATCAGTGATCACTACAGCGTTGTCGATCGGTGCCGTCCCATCCCCCACGATGAGACGGCCGCCGACAAGGACCAACCCTTCTGGCATGGCTCTGCCGCTCAACCTGCGGTGTCGGGCGACTTCAGCAGGTTGATGTCAGGTATGCCCCACGTCTTCGCTATTTGGCTCACGGTTCCATCTTGGTAGAGCTCGTCGAGGCTCTTGGTGAGCGAGTCGATCAGGTCCGTATCATTCTTTCGAGTACCGATGACGACAGTCTGCTTGTTTGCCGACACATTCGCTATTGAGATTTTGTCGGGATGCGTCAGGCCGTAGTAGCCGAGCACCACGAGGTCCTGGAAGAACGCATCTACCTTCCCGGTTCCCAGTGCGGCGAATGCGGCGGTGTCCTGAGGAAACGACACGATCTCGATCGGTTCCTTGCCCTGGTCGACCATGCTTTTACTCTGTTCCTCCAGGAACTCCTGGTTGGACGAACCGAGCTGCGTGGCGACTCTCTTCCCGGTCAGGTCATCGAGGCCAGTGATGTTCTTCGGGTTGTCCTTCGCTACGGCAAAGCCATGCCCGTCCTCGAGGTAGGGTATCATCGCGATTTGCTCGCCCCGTGCGGGAGTGCCATTCATCCCGTTCATGATCGCATCGCACTTGCCGCTTTGCAGTGCGGCGATGATGTTCGGGAAGCCTGTTTGCTGGAACTTGGCCTGCACGCCCATTTTTGCTGCGAGGGCATTCGCAAGGTCTACGTCGAACCCGGCCGGGTTGTTGTCTTTCATGAATGTCATGGGCGGGTAGCCGAGATCCGCGCAGATGTTGAGGTCGCCGGCCTTCTTGCTGTCCGCTGGAGCGCCACTGGCCGCCGCACCACCGCCGGAACTGCTCTCGGAGCTTCCGCAACCCGTCAGCACAATCGCCACGGAAATCAGCGCTGAGAGCATTCCGATGGCTCTGTTTCGGCGCCCCCGAAGAGGGTGGATCGAGGAAATCGATGATATGGACACGAGTCTCCTTCTCGTAACTACTAACCTCGTTCTTCGATGTCCCGCCCTGCCTGTTCTGGTACAGAGCCTTGGCGAGTAGCCGGGGATCAAGCGCCTGCGAAACCGACAGAGTTTCGCAGGCACCTACTTTCGAGCGCCTCAACCGGCCTGTGAACTGGCCTGTGCCAGCGCTGATCCGAGAATCTCGAGCGCACGCTCTGCTTCGGAGGCTGTCGTCGTCAGCGGCGGCAGGATTCGGATGATGTTCTCGCTGACCGCGCCCGGGACGTGACCGATCAGCAGACCGTCCCGCTGACAATGCGCCGAAACCGTCTCAGCGAGCTCGGAGGCTGCCGTGCGAGTTTCCTTGCTCTCGACGATCTCGAACCCGAGGAACAGCCCGAGGCCACGCACATCGCCGACGATGTCGTACTCCTTGCGTAGTTGTTCCAGGCCCCTATGGAGAAGTTCTCCGACCTTTCTCGCATTCTCAACCAGGCCCTCCTCCTCAATGATCATGAGGTTGGCAAGGGCAGCCGCAGACAGCAGCGGATCGCCGGTGTGCGAACTGGACTGGTAGTACCCCTTGGCCTCGAGCTCTGCGGCGAGACCGTCCCGGACCACGACCGCGGAGACCGGGACCCCGCCACCGAGAGACTTGGAAAGGGTGAGGATGTCCGGCATAACGCCGGAATGCTCGAAAGCGAACATCTTGCCGGTACGCCCGAAGCCCGTCTGCGCCTCGTCGATCACGAGCAGCGCGCCCCATTCGTCACAGAGACGGCGCACTTCACGCAGCCACTCCGGCGGCAGCACGATGACTCCGCCCGCGCTCTGGACGACTTCGACGAATACCGCCGCCGGCCTGCCGGAACTGGTACGCCGCAGCGTATCCAAGCCGTGTTCCAGGCAGGTCATCGCGCAAGAATCGCCGTCCTGGTCGCAGCCCTTGAACGGACATCTGTACACGTAGGGCGCAGGAAGGAAGACCGCGCCTGGCTGCATGGGGCCGTAACCCTCCCGGAAGACGCCGCCAAGGCCCGTGATCCCGAACGATCCCGCGGTCAGGCCGTGGTAGCCACGCACCAGCGCGGCCACTTCGTGCCGTCCCGTGATGAGCTTCGCCATACGCAGCGCAGCCTCGTTCGACTCCGACCCCGTGCATGCGAAGTAGCTCTTGTTCAGATCGCCGGGGCACATCTGTGCCACCTTTTCGGCGAGCTGGATCTGACATGTGTCGGTGAACGCCGAGCCGCGTTGGATGAGCGTGTGCGCCTGCTTGGCGATCGCGTCCGCGTACTTGGGGTGAGCGTGTCCCGCAACCGCGCACACCTGACCGGAGACGAAGTCCAGGTACTCTCGCCCATCAGTGTCGTAGACCAGGGTGCCGTTGCCGCGTTCCAGCACCTCCGGAAACGTGTAGCGCGATTGAAGCCGGCTGGCACGGTCCCGTTCAATCCAGCTCTTGCTCGTCATCCTTGATGCACGTCCTTGCTCACATCTAGTAGGGGGTTCGTGGTGTTGCGGGGTTGTCAGCTCTGCTGGAAGCGCTGCACGGCCTTCACCTCGAGGAACTCCTGCAGGCCGGCGGTGCCGAGTTCGCGGCCCACTCCCGACTGCTTGTAGCCGCCGAACGGTGCCATCGGGTCGAAGCCATATCCATTGATGTTGACCATCCCGGTCTCCAACCGGCGCGCGACCGCCATCGCGCGGTCCTCGTCTTGCGACCAGACCGCCCCGTGTAGTCCATATGGAGTGCTGTTCGCGATCGCGATGGCTTCCTCTTCAGTCCGGTACGGAATGACGCAGAGCACCGGGCCGAAGATCTCCTCCTGCGCCACAATCATGTCCGGCTGAACGTTGGTGAGCACCGTCGGCTCGACGTAGAAGCCGCGCGGCAGGCCCGACGGGCGCCCCGAACCGCCGAGCGCAAGATGCGCTCCCTCCCCGACCCCCTTGGCGATGTAGCCGCGAACTCGGTCTGCTGCCTCCGCCGAGACGAGCGGACCCACATCGGTGGTCGGATCCGTGGGATCGCCGACTTTCATGCTCCCGATCGCACGGGCCGCGATCTCGGTCGCGTCGGCGAGCCGATCGGCCGGAACGATGAGCCGGCTCCAGGCGATGCAGGATTGACCGGCGTTGAAGCATGCTTGGTGACTTCCGGTGACAACAGCCCTCTCCAGGTCCGCGTCAGGCAGCACCAGGTTGGCGCTCTTCCCGCCGAGTTCGAGACTCACTCGCTTCACGGATTCCGCGGCCAACGCCGCGACGCGGCGTCCCGCTCTCGTCGAACCCGTAAACGAGACCTTTCGCACCATGGGGTGACTCACCAGGGCCTCACCCGCAGCAGGGCCGTCGCCGGTGACCACGTTGAACACGCCCGGGGGGTAGCCCGCCTCAGTCATGTATTCGGCCAGCCGCAGGGCGCTGAACGGCGTCAGTTCGCTGGGCTTCAACACGGTTGTGCAACCGCTCACCACTGCCGCCCCCAGCTTCTGGGCAATCAGGATCAGCGGCAGATTCCACGGCGTAATGCACCCCGCCACACCGACGGGCTCATGAATGAGTGTGGACCCTCCCACAGGGACGACGAAGTCGAACTCACGCCCGATTTCGACGAAGGCCCGTAGGATTTCCGAGGTCAGCCCGACGTGCATCGGCCCGGATATCGAGACCGGCGCGCCGACCTCTGCGGTGATGATGTCTGCGAGTTCGGCGCGATTGTCGTCGAGTACGTCGCAGAACCGTTCCAGCAGAGTCAGTCGGTCCTCCACCGGCGTGTCACGCCAAGCAGGCAACGCCTGACTCGCCGCGTCGACCGCACGGCCGACATCCATGGCGTCGCCGGCCGGTACCCTGCCGATCTCTTCCTCAGTGGCCGGGTTCACGACCGGCAGCAGTTCACCTGGTCGTGAAGGCGGCGTCCAGGTGCCGCCGATCCAGTGACAGTGCCGCTCAAAGACCTCGTTGCCAGGGTTCATCATTGTCCACCACTCCCGAACACTCGCCGACGAATTACAGAACCTTCGAAAGGAATCGGGCGGTCCGGTCGCTCTTCGGAGTGTCGAATACCTCGCCGGGTGTTCCCTCTTCCACAATGGAGCCGTCGTCCATCATGATGACTTTGTGCGCGACCTCTCGCGCGAATCCGATTTCGTGCGTCACGCAGACCATGGTCATCCCCTGATAGGCTAGATCCTTCATTACCTCGAGGACCTCACCGACCATTTCGGGATCGAGCGCACTCGTGGCTTCGTCGAAGAGCAGAATCTTCGGCTCCATGGCCAGGGCCCGTGCGATCGCCACACGCTGCTGCTGGCCGCCCGACAGACGGCGCGGGTATTCGTCGATCTTTTGCTCGAGCCCCACCCGGGCCAGCAGCGATCGGCCCAACTCCTTCGCCTCGGCTGCCACCATCCGTCGCACCCGGATCGGACCTTCGGTAACATTTTCCAGGGCGGTCATGTGGGGCCAGAGGTTGAATCTCTGGAAGACGAACCCGAACTCCTGCCGGACTCGCGCGGCTTCGCGTTCCCGGCGGCGGCCCAGGATTGGCCGCCCGTTCGACCAGGGCATGATCTCGCCCTCAACCTCGATCCTGCCGCTGTCCGGAAGTTCGAGCCCGTTCAGGCAGCGAAGGAATGTGGTCTTGCCGGAGCCGGACGGCCCGATGATCGCAGTAGTGCCGTGTGACGGGATGTCGGTCGAGACGCCGCGTAACACTTCGACGCGCCCGAAGCTCTTGGTCACACCGACAGCGCGCAACGACACCCGGTCCGAGTCGCCGGCGGTCACGCGCCCGCCTTCTCCGTCTCCCGGTTCCGGCGTACCAGTGCGTTCAAATTCTTCTTCCATGGTTTCCATAGAGGCCTCTCCCCAATGGTTTCGGACTCCGATGCTCCGAGTCTTCTCTCAATTCGGGTCTGGATAGCACCCCAGAGCGAGGTCAGGACCAGGTACCAGATGGCTACGCCGATAAAGTACTCAACCGGCTGGAATGTGGCCGCATACCCCATCTGGGCGTCCTGGAACATTTCGTTGACTCCGATGAAGGACAGCAGCGAGGTCGCTTTCAGCATGTAGTTGTATTGGTTGCCGACCGTAGGAATGATCACTCGGGCCGCCTGCGGCGCAATGATCCGCCACATTGCTTTTCTTCTGGTCATTCCTACCGCGAGGGCTGCCTCGAGTTGGCCGTCCTCGACCGATTCAAGTCCGCCGCGGATAATCTCGCTCATGTACGCGCCCTCGATCAGGCCGAGAGCCGTGATACCCGCGATGAGCGCCCCGGAGATGGTGATCGAGCCCACGCTGAGATTGGCTGGGAACAAGTCGAAGCCCAGAAGCAGATTGGCCCCGTAGTAAATGAAGAAGATCTGAACGATGGGCGGCGTCCCACGCATCACCAGACGGTACAGCCAGGCCAGCGCGCGCAGCGGCGGGATGCGCGATCGCACCGCACCGACCGTGAGCACCCCGAGGATGATGCCGACGAGTTGTGCACTGATGGAGATGTAGACCGTGGCCGCCAGCGAATGCCAGAAGACCGGGCTGCCGTTGAAGATTCGATCGAAGAGTAGTTGCCAGTCGATATTCGGCGCCACGACCAGGTGCGCTGTCATGCATACCTCGTTTGCGTGCGGCGGCCCGCTAAGAGCAGCCCGCCGTCCCCACCTGGTCTCGCTACAGCCATCGCCGATCACTTCCGTCTGGCAAGACGCCTGCTTCTTTCGCGAGGGCGCCACATATAGCAACGCTCTCAGCCGTATGGTGTCCGGTGGATGCCAATTGCTGGGCCAGTGGGGTGATTAAAGGTAGATGTTGTCGAGTGGCTACGCTAAGGGCTAGTGGCTAGGCCACTAGTCCAGTTTGCCTGTTTAGTGATTCTACACGGGCTCGATGTGGCGTCAAGGCTTCTACGTGCTTCGCCCGAGTTTCTCAGGCAACCAGGCGAACTATGCTCATGGGATAGGGATTGACCTGCGGGACCGGCGTGAGGTAACGGCAGGAGCGTGTAGACCTCAACGCAATGAGGTTTTCCTACCGACTTTTAGCTGATCTTCTGGAAATGGACGAGAACGAGCGCGGTGCCGGCGGGCGGGCCGCGCGGTCCCTGATCTGGTGGAGGCAGATTCAGGCCGCCATGGAACGGGCCCGGGGATGTCGCAGTGGAGAACGTGGTGCTTACCGTCAAGCCGCCCCGGTAAGGCGACGTACCAGATGAGAGCGCAGCGGAAAAACGATGACCATGGGTTCCGCCCTGATGGCCGGGGCCCTTGCCGAGATCTTTATCCGCCGAGTAAGTAGGGTGCCGGCATCGGTGATCATGGCGGCGCATACGACGGCTGGCCTCAACTGCCGCAGACCATGGTGCTTGATCGTCTCAGGCAGCGCGTTCGCGCTCGGCGACGAGTTGGAGGGCGACGTCGATGATCATGTCTTCCTGACCGCCGACGTACCCGGCCTCGCCGACTCGTTGCAGGATCTCGTGGGCAGGCACACCGTACCGCTCGGCGGCGCGTTCGGCGTGCAGCAGGAAGCTGGAGTACACCCCCGCGTAGCCCTGGGTGATCGATGAGCGATCGGCGAACGGCAGGCGGCGCAGGAACGGCTTGACCACGTCCTCGGCGGCGGCCAGCGCCCCCTGCACGTCGACTCCGGTGGGGATGCCGAGCCGTTCGAAGGTGGCGACCAGCACCTCGGTGGGGGAGTTGCCGGCTCCCGCGCCGAGCGCGCACAGGGCGCCGTCGATCTGGCGGGCACCGTTCTGGGTGGCGAGCACCGAGTTGGCGACGCCGAGGGAAAGGTTCTGGTGGCCATGGAAGCCGACCTGCGCTTGATGGCCGATCTCGGCGACCAGCGCGCTGATCCGCGCCTGCGCCTCGCCGAGCACGAGTGCCCCGGCGGAGTCGACCACGTACACGCACTGAGCGCCGCCGTCCACCATGATCCGGGCCTGCTCGGCGAGCTCGTCGGGGCCGATCCGGTGGGACAGCATCAGGAAGCCCACGGTCTCCATGCCCAGCTCGCGGGCGGCGGCGAAGTGCTGGAGGGAGACGTCGGCTTCGGTGCAGTGGGTGGCGATCCTGGCGACCGACGCACCGGCGGCGCGGGCCTTCTTCAGGTTTTCCACGGTGCCGAGGCCGGGCAGCAGCAGTACGGCGATCTTCGCGTTTTTCGCCTCGTCCGCGGCGGCGGCGACCAGTGTGATGTCGTCTTCGAGGGAGAAGCCGTAGTTGAAGGAGGAACCGCCCAGCCCGTCGCCGTGAGTGACTTCGATGACCTCCACCCCGGCTCGGTCGAGGGCGTGCACGACACCGCGCACCTGCTCCTCGGTGAAGCGGTGGGCCATCGCGTGGCTGCCGTCCCGCAGCGTGGAGTCGGTGATCCTGATCTTGTCGGGCACCGTGCCGGTCTGCGCGGAGGTCAAGCCGGTCACGGTGGTTGCGGTGCTTGCACTGGTCGCGGTCACGCGGTCACCTTCCTGCGGGCGAGTTGCTCGCCCACCCGGGCGGCGGCGGCGGTCATGATGTCCAGGTTGCCGGCCCAGGGCGGCAGGTAGTCGCCGTTGCCGCGGACCTCGAGGAAGACGGCGACGCGGGCCATGCCGTTCCAGATGTCGCGCGGGGGGTCGAACTGCGGTTCGGCGCGCAGCGTGTAGCCGGGCACGTAGGCGGCCACCTCGCCGACCATCTGATGGACCGACTCGGCGATCGCGCCGGTGTCGGCGTCTTCGGGGATCGCGCAGAACACCGTGTCCCGCATGATCATGGGTGGGGTGACCGGGTTCAGGATGATGATCGCCTTGCCCTTGGCCGCGCCGCCGACCTGTTCGATGGCGCCGGCCGTGGTCTGGGTGAACTCGTCGATGTTCGCGCGGGTGCCCGGGCCGGCCGAGCGGGAGGCGATCGAGGCGACGATCTCGGCGTAGACGACGGGGACCACCCGGGAGACGGCGTGCACGATCGGGATCGTCGCCTGCCCGCCGCAGGTGATCATGTTGAGGTTGGGTGCGTCGGACAGCGTGTCCAGATTGACCGGCGGGCACACGAACGGCCCGGCGGCGGCGGGGGTGAGGTCGATCGCCGTGATCCCGGCCTCGGCATAGCGCGGGGCGTTGGCCAGGTGCGCCTTGGCGGAGGTGGCCTCGAACACCAGGTCGGGCAGGGGGTCTTGGGCCAGCAGCCAGTCCACCCCGCCCGCCGATGCCGTCACGTCCAGGTCGCGGGCCCGGGCCAGGCCGTCGGAGGCCGGGTCCACCCCGACCATGGAATGGACGTCGATGACGTCGCTGCGCAGCAGTTTGATCAGCAGGTCGGTGCCGATGTTCCCAGGCCCGACGATGGCCGCGCTGATCTTGCTCACGGCGTCCTCACCTTTCTCGATCGTGGGTTCGGTCCCGGTCGCCGACAGGATCGAGAGGATCCCAGAAATGTCCGGACGTGGGCTGCTGTCACCGGGCTCCGCCTACTTTCGAGAACCGGGCTGTCACCGAACCGAGCCTGGCGAACGTCGCAGTCGTCACATCACCGGCAGCCACCGGAACGGCAGCGGTGATCGACCCGGGCAGCACCACATGCCCGGCCTGCAGCGTCACCCCGCGCGCGCCGAGCGTGTTGACCAGCCACACCAGCGCGTTCAGAGGCGACCCCAGCACCGCTCCCCCCGCACCGGTACCGACAACCTCCCCATTGCGGCGCAGCACCCCGCCTATCAGGCGGACGTCCACCTGCGAGAGCGAGGTCGCGGTGCTACCCAGCACCACGCCACCAGAGGATGCGTTGTCCGCGATCGTGTCGACCAGCTTGATCTTCCAGTCCCGGACGCGGGAGTCGATGATCTCCAACGCCGGGACCATGAACTCCACGGCCGCCATCGCCTCGGCCACCGTGACGCCAGGGCCGCGCAACGGTTTCCCCAGGACGAAGGCGATCTCCGGCTCCACCTTCGGTGCCACGAACGCCGACAGGTCGATCGGCTGCGTCTCCAGGTGGAACATCCCGCCCGTCAGGTGACCGAAGTCCGGCTGGTCCACGCCAAGCTGGCGCTGCATCGCCGCCGAACTCAACCCCACCTTGTAGCCCTTGACCACCGCGCCGTCCCGCTGCCACTGCTCGACCTGCCCGACCTGGATCGCGTACGCGTCGTCGACGTCCAGTCCGGGAAAGCGTTCCGTCAGCGGCTCGATTGGCTGACCCGTGCGGTAGGCGCCGAGCAGTGCCTGCACCGCCTCGGGACGCGCCTGTGTGTTCATGTTTCACCCCATGTCGCTGGTGACGGTGTCTTACACGATCCTGGAACGATGTCGACGGCTAGACGGCCGCCAACGCGTCCTGCCATGGTGCGCGCTGCATGATCGCCCGGCGGCAGGCGATGAGCGCGCGCGGTGAGTTGACGCAGACTGCCGCGCGTAGCACATTGCCGCGCCCGTAGAGCGCGACGAGCGAGTTGTCGTCCGCGTGCCGGACGCAGACACGGTCCGCACCGCTGATGCGGCCGACGGTCCTGGTGCCGGCCGTGAACTGATCCGTCCAGAAGTACGGGGGTCCCACGTAGGACGCGTCGCTGACACCCAGGAGGGACAATGCCGCGAAACGTCCCTGCTCGACGGCGTTGGTCCAGTGCTCGACCCGAATGTGTTCGTCGAACAGCGGGTTGTACCAGCATGCGATGTCGCCCGCGGCCACGACGCCAGGGGCCGATGCGTGAAGCCGCTCGTCGCAGGCGACACCGCCGTCCGACATCTCGATCCCACTGCCCTGAAGCCACCGGGTCGCCGGGGCTGCCCCGACGCCGGCCACGATCGCATCGGCATCGATCACGTCTCCGCCGGCCAGGTGCACACGGCTGCCGTCGCCGACGGTTTCGATGGCCCGCACCGACTGCCCGCACCGTATCGACACACCGCGCTGTTCGTGCAGCCGCTGGAACCAGTTGCCCACCTGCGTGCCCAGCACGGCGGCGAGCGGTGCGGGCCCGATCTCGACGATGGTCACCTCGACGCCGAGCTCACGCGCGGTCGCGGCGACTTCGAGGCCGATGAAGCCGGCACCGATCACGAGCAATCGCGAACCGGGGATGAGGCGCTCACGCAGCCGGACACAGTCGCGCGCCGTGCGCATCAAGTGGATGCGCGCCGTGTCGCCACTGATCGAGTCCAGCCTCCGGGCGGCCGAGCCGGTGGCGAGGACCAGACCGTCGTAGCCGAGCGACGCACCGCCGGCCAGCAGCACCGACCCGCCCCGGACGTCCACCTGCCGGGCCGGCTGCCCGAGCATCAGTTCGATGCCCTGCTCGGCGTACCAACCGCTCGGGCGCAGCAGCAGGTCCTGCTCCCCCACCTTCCCGGCCAGCGCCTCCTTCGACAGCGGCGGACGGTCGTACGGAAGCGTGTCCTCGGCGCTGACCAGGGTTACGTCGCCATCGAAGCCCTGGTCCCTCAGGGCCTCCGCGGCGTGAACCCCCGCCACCGAGGCCCCGACTATGACGATTCGGTTCACCGCTCAGCGCGCCTCGACCTTGATCGCGTGAACCGGGCAGCCGCGCGCGGCGCCCTCCACAGCGGACCGCAACGAAGCGTCGGGCTCCGGGTTGATCACGATGGCCTTGCCGGTGCCGTCATCGAGGTCGAAGACGGATGGCACCGCCATCACGCAGCAGGCATATCCCTGACAGACATCCTGGTCGAGGGTGACCTTCCAACCCACTTGTGTTTCCATCCTGGGATCCGTAACCGTCATGGCCTTCCCCTAGAGCTGTAGATGACCAACCTGACGCAACATGGTGGCGAGATCGAAGTAGACGGTCTCGCCGCGGATGCGTCCGTCGACGATGTCCCAGACGACGGCCGTCTCGACCTCGACATGCCTGCCCGTCGCCGGGACCCCGAACAGGCTCCCGCCATGAGTGCCGGACAGGGTGTGTTCCGACACCGCGATGTTCTCCTGAACCGAGATGATGCGGCGCATCTGCACCTTCAGGTCGGGGAATGTCGCCCACAGCCCGCGGTAGCGCCGCGCCACCTCCTCCGGGCCGGCGTAGAGCCGATGTGGGTCCGGGACGACCAGGTTGAAGCAGTCCTCCGTCATCCCGTCGAGGAGCTCGTCGAGATCTTGCGCATTCTCCGCCGCCAGATGGCTGTGAATCTCGGCGACGATCGCGTCGATGTTGGCTGGCATGTCTTCGCACAGCCCCTTTCTGTATCTGGAGTTGTTTTTCGGCTGGTCAGTGTCCGCTGCCGATTTGAGGGCCCAGGGTGCCGTCCGGGCGGACCACCCGGTGTCCCCACAGGCTGACCGCGCCACCGCCACCCTGGGCGCGGCGGCTCCATTCGGCGGAGTCGATCTTCCGTCCGCCGTATCCGTACTCGACGTCGAATCCGGAAGGCGTGCGCACGTAGAACGAGACCATCTCGTCGTTCCAGTGCCGCCCCAGCGACACACGTATCGGCGCCAATCCGTCAAGACACCTGTCCATCGCCCGCCCGACCGAATCCAGGTCGCTGACCTCGACGAGGACGTGCATCAGTTGCCCGTCCCGCCCCGTGTCCATCACGGCGATGCTGTGCTCACGCTCACTCGGGCTCAAAAACGCCCATCGCCACGATCGCTCCTCGCCGGTGATCTTCGTTTCGCGAATCTGGTAGCCGAGAACATCGCTGTAGAACTCGACCGACTCTCGACACAGCGGGGTGCTCACCGTGACATGTCCCAGTCCTTGCGTGCCGGTGACGAACCGCACACCGGTCGGCGACACGAAGTGGTTGGCCGGGTCGACCTTGCCGCCGTAGAAGAACTCGCACTGCACCCCGGCCGGATCGACGCAGCTGAAGGCTTCGGTGTACCAATCGGTTTCCGGCGCGGATGCGATAGTCAGCCCCGACTTCTCGATCACCTTCGCAGCGCGCTGCCACTCGGCCTCGCTCGGGCATTCCCAGCCGACGACGACCGACGCCTTCGCGCCGGCGGGCCGCTCCCGCGGCGGCGTGCTGACGATGATCCGTGCGATGCGCTCATCCATCCGGAGCAGCAGGTCGCCGGTGCCACTCCGCTGTGCGGACATCCCGAGCACATCGGTCGCGAAACCGTGCCAGGCCTCCCGCTGGTCCGAATGCACCACAAGGTAGCCAAGGCCGATTACCGGTGATCGTTCCATTGAAACCTCCGCGTGCCTATCTGGTCGCTTCAGCGACGAAGCGGCGGTAGATGTCGGCGAACTCGGCCGGTAGGCGCTGGGTCAGCGAGAAGCGGGTGCCGGGTGCGATCCACAGCCACGAGGCGGGATGCGCGCTGTGCCATTCGATGCAGTGCGCCAAGGGGTGGACCGAGTCATCGATGCAGCCCCTGGTGATGAGCGTGGGCAGCGTCAACTCCGGCAGCCACGGCCGGATGGTGAGATGGGTCTGCAGGCCGGGGTCGTTGCGCACCCGCCCGTAGAACGACACCGCGCCGCGCCAGTCGTCACCGTGGTATCGCTGCCACTTCTCCAGGTCTTCCGGTGCCGCGTGATCGAGATCTTCGAACCGGCGGTTCAGCGAACTGCCGCCGTCACGGGTGACCGACAGCAGCGGCGCGTCCACCGACAGGCTCTTGACCCGATCGGCGTTGTCGCGCGCGATCCGGCCCGCGATCCGGGCGCCCAAGGAGCATCCCACCAGGTGGAAGGTGTCCAGCCCGAGGAAGTCCGCGATGCCGACCGTGTCGTCGCACCATGCGGTGGCACCGATGGTCTCAACCCGGTCGCTGCGTGACAGGCCGCGCAGGTCGACGGTCACGACCCGGAAGTCGCGCCGCAGGTGCTCGGCCAGGGCATCGAACGACATCCCGGAGCCCGCGGCTCCGTGGATCATCACGACCGGTTCGCCGCTGCCGCGGTCGTCGAAATGCAGCCGCACTCCGTCTTGAGCGGTGAAGTACACGGCTACCGTGCACCTTCCTGGGCACTCTTGATCTTGTCCATACCCGCGGCGTACGCGACGCGCTCGGCGTCGAACCGGGCCCTCGCCAGGCCGGAACGCCAATAGTCGGGCATCGCCGCCTCGAGTTCGCGATACCCCGCCTCGATGTCCTCAGGAAGGTCGTAGTCGCCCCACGACTGCAGTCCGCCGTAACCGTGGTCGTAGTTCCAGTCGGGCACGTGGTAGAGACGGCCGGTCGCCGGCTCACCCGACTGCGACGAGGCCTGGGCGGCGAGGAACAGGACGAGCGGAAGCACATGCTGCGGCGCCATCGGTCGAAGCGCGTAGATCCGGCCCTCGCTGCTGATGGCCCGAGCGGTGTCGTCGAACCAGGATGCACGGGTGTGCCCCGGCATGAACGCGTTGACCGCGATGCCGGTCCGCTTCAACTCCTCCGCCAGGTAGAACGTCAGCGTGGTCAACGAGGCCTTGCTGGCCTGGTAGGGCATCTCGGTGGTCCAAGGACGCGTGGCGAAGTAGCCGCCGCCGACCGACTCCATCAGGACGCCGCTGCTCACCACGTTCACGATGCTTCCGTTGCCCTGATCGAGCATCGCCTTGACGAAGGTCTGGATAACCCGAACGGTGCCGAACACGTTCACGCCGAACATGCGCTGCCAGTCCTGGTCCGTCGTTTCCAACGTGGGCACCTTGCCCTTCGGCGCGAACAGCGTCTCCGACACCAGCCCCGCATTGTTGATCAGCGTGTCGACCCTGCCGAACCTGTCGAGCACCGCGTCGTATGCGGCACGCACTGATTCGTCGCTCGTCACGTCCATCTCCAGGCCGAGTCCCCGGCCCGAGGAGTCCAGTCGGTCGCGGAACTCGTCCGCGTCCTTCCACGTGACATCCGCGCAGACGACCTTCGCACCCGCTTCGAGCAGACCCTGCGCCAAGACCTTGCCGATGCCTCGCGCACCACCCGTGATCACGGCTACCTGGTCGGTGACGAAGGGGCGCCACTGCGCCAGCGCGCGCGAGACCATCTCCGTCTGAACCTGCTGATAGTGATCAAGATTGTTTTGCTGCGTCATTAAGTCCTCCAGAACCGCTCGTATCCGCGCCATCAGAAGAAGATCGAGATCCCGCGTGGCAGTAGCGTCGTGTCGAGGGTGATCTCGCGGCGCGCGATACGCCATTGATCGTTTACGCGCCGTACGAGATCCTTGCGGCGTCCGACCCACCAGGCCTCGTCGCGAAGCTTTCGCGCCTGGCGCACGATGAACGCCGATCGCACCTCGGCGTCCTCCTCGGTGCTCTCGTCGACGACGATGTTGCCGACCAGGTGGCAGGTCATCGACGTCGGGGTCTCGGCGTGGGAGAAGCCTGACTCGTCCTTCAGGATCCGGGCCAGGAGCATGTCCTTGTCGTCCTTGATGATCGGGTGCCCGGCCGGCGCAACGTCGCCCTGGACCGCTTCGGTCAGCGGAATCAGGTATTCCACGTCGTCGGTGAACAGGTCCAGCCACTCGCGAAACCGGCGCTCGTCGAGCAGGTGCGCCTCTCGCCGAAGCAGTTCCTCGATGCGATACTTGTCCTCGAAGCTGAGCATTGTCACGCCCCTCCCTGCGACTGAGCGGCCGGCTCGCGCCTCATCAGTTCCAGCCAGAACCGGTAGAACTGCCGCTGGTTGACCTCGCTCGGCTCCTTGCCGACATTCCCGGGGACACCGGGCAACTGGTCCTCGTCGTCATTGAGGTGCACTTCGAAATTGAACGGCAGTTCCCAGGTTCGCTTCGCCCGCATGGCTTCCACGACGCGTTCGAAGTTCTCGACGTCGTCGGGAGCGATCACACCCGCCATGTGCTGGCCTTGGTAGACCCGCTGTACAGCGATCTCCTTGACCACCTCGGGAGCCTCGCGCTCGACCATGGTCCACTGCCAGATCTCGTGCTCGTTGACGCCGTGCGGATGGAACACCATGAGATGCCGACCGATCATGGGGGAGATGTAGCCCATCAGACCGAGAGTCGGGAACAGCAACCCGTTCACGAACCCGTACGGCGCAGGGTTGATCCCGTCCAGCGCCTTGTCCAGCCTGTTCTGCCGGTCTCGCAGCCATTCGACGACATCGGGCCCGAGGCGTTTGGCCTCCTCCAGGTCCCGCTCGAACATCGTGTCGCTGTACAGGCGCATGGCGCCGATCCCGAGCGGGCATCCGGAACCGTATCCGGCGGTGACCTCGTACGTCGGTGCCTTGGTCCGCAGCGGCAGAGGCGAAGTGATCATTGGGATCTGCGATCCCTGCTCTCGCAACTCCGCTGCCGCGCGCAGCCACGAGGCGTGGGTCAACGCCACGTGGTAGTTGTCGCCGATGAAGTTCTCGGCCATGAGCTTCCAGTTGCCCGGAGTCTGGTACCGATGCCATCCGGGCAGCGCCTCGAGACCGCCAACGGGCTCGCCCAGCACGAACGTCTCGAGCCACCAGCGTGTGTCGTCGCCCAGCCACTGCTCGAACGGCGTGATGTTCTTGTCGAGCGAGGCGAACAGCAGTCCCTTGAAGTCGGCGACCGGGATCTCCTCCAGCCCCCAGTTTCTGCGGTCGAAGTCGGGTCCGTACAGGTCGTGCTCGCGGGGGACGCCGACCAGGCTTCCGTCCAGGCCGTAGGTCCATCCGTGATAGGAGCAGGTGAAACTATGCGCTTTTCCTCGGTCGAACAGGCAAACCTTGTTTCCCCGGTGCCGGCAGCGGTTGACGAAACCGCGGACGGTGCCGGACGGGTCACGCAGGATGATCACCGGGACTTCACCGATGTAGTTCGTGATGTAGGAACTCGGCTCGCGCACCATGTCGGCATGTCCGACCGGTATCCAGGTCGCACCGAAGATGCGCTCCTGCTCGAGTGCGTACACCTCTTCATCGAAGTAGATGGTGGGCGAGATCTTGCCGCTGCGCCATGAGACTGCCTGTTCCAGGTTGCCCAAGGTTGTCACGGTAGCTCCTTACACTCGCGCTGGAAATTCTGAATCGCACCGATAGCCACTGTCGCCTCTAATGCGTAAGAAAATTCGAAATACGGTCGAAGAATTCGTTCTCATCCACGTATCGCCAGTCCGGCTCGTGCAAATGGATGCGATCCTGCTCCAATGCCCGGTTGGTGCTCCGCTTGGCAGCCACCAGACCGCTTCGCGGCTGCGACGTCACGCATTCGACGAGCCCGGCCAGGTGCTCATCGAACTCCTCGTCGTCCGCCACCTGTGAAGTCAGCCCCCACTGCTCAGCGCGCTCGGAGCCGACGAGCCGCCCGGTGAACAGCAGGTCCCTCGCTCGCGCCACGCCCACGATGTGGATCAGCCGGAGCGCGAAGGCCGGGCTGAGCCGGATGCCGTGACGGACCACCGGCATCCCGATGCGTGCGGAACGAGCCATGACGCGCAGATCGCAGGCCAGTGCGAGCTCACAGCCGGCGCCGACGGCCGCACCCTCGATGGCGGCGATCGACACGGCACCGAGCCGTTCCACCGCCGCGAGCGCGGACTCCATCGCGGCGAACGTCCGATCTACATAGCCGGCCTCGACCGCTGCCCACTCCGTGAGATCCGAGCCGGAGCTGAAGGTGCCCTGGACGCCGCGGAACACGACGGCCTTGACGTCCGCACGGCTCGCAAGACCGTCGACCACCCGTTCCAGCTCGGTCCAGTCATCGGTGCGCAACGCGTTCCGTCTCAGGCCCGTACCGAGCCAGACGCATGCCGCCTGCCCGCCGGACTGAACCGAAACGCGGCCACCGTCTTGGCGTCGGGAGCCTGCGGTGACGCAGGCTGCGCTGGCTGTCATCGGCCAAACACCTCCAGTGGTTAGGCCACTAGACCACTAGTCATATAGGTCGCCTCGATCTCTCGTCAAGGCCTGTTCAGGACACTCCGATGAGCGTGAGGTGCAGTCCAGCGCGGTTCGTCGTCCGGTCTTGAATCGGGCATGCAGTGGCAAATACACTCCCAGGTGCCCCGGTGACCTATTCATCCGATGTCTGACGCGCCCTCGGGCGTGACAGCGGGCGCAACCGCGCGACCTGGAAATGGGTGACCGAAAAAAGTTGTGCGTCCAGCTCGCCTGCGCATCATGATCGCCGAGTGCGGCGCCGATCTTGTTTGTTCAGAACACTGAAATTTCTGATATCGACATCGCCTTGCCGACCTGCGGCGGAGAAGGACCGAGCATGATCCCCGAGTGGAATGTGGACCGGGCGGCGACTGTGCTCGCCGAGGCCGAAGCGGCTCGCGCCGACCGCGGGCCGATCACCGCGGAGTGGCCCGGGCTCGACCTGGAGACCGCCTACCGGGTGCAGGACGAGATCATCTGCCGGAAGGTCGAGGCGGGGCAGACCATCGTCGGGGTGAAGCTGGGGCTGACCTCGCGGGCGAAGCAGCAGCGGATGGGCGTCGACTCGCCGCTGACCGCCTGGCTCACCGATCGGATGGTGCTGCCGGCGGGCGCCCCGCTGGTCACCGGCGAGCTGATCCATCCGCGGGTGGAGCCAGAGATCGTGTTCGTGCTCGGCGAGCGGTTGGCCGGTCCGGGAGTGACCGCGGCCAGGGCGATGCAGGCGGTGTCGCATGTCTATGCCGGGCTGGAGGTCATCGACAGCCGGTTCACTGACTTCAGATTCACGCTGCCGGACGTGGTGGCCGACAATGCCTCTTCCGCGGGGTTCGTGCTCGGGGGGGTGGCGCGCAGGCCGGACGAGCTGGACCTGGAGTTGGAGGCCTGCCTGCTGGAGGTCGATGGTGAGGTGGTGGATTCAGCCACCGGCGCGGCGGTGCAGGGTCATCCCGCCGAGGCGTTGGCGCTTGCCGTGAACACGCTGGCTCGGCGCCGGGTGGCGCTGGAGCCGGGCTGGATCGTGCTCACCGGTGGGATGACCGACGCTGTCTTCGCCCGGCCGGGCGGACAGGTCACTGCCCACTTCACCAATCTCGGCTCGGTCTCGCTGAGGTGCGTGTGATGCCACCGGTCGAGAACACCCCACCTGAGAGCCGAAGCCCCCAGCAGATCAGGACATAGCTCGCCGCGGTTCACCAGCGCGGCATCACTTGCATCAACTGGCAACCACATATCGACCTCGGCTTGCCTCGTGGCGTCATCATCGTGCGTCGGCCCCGCAAACGCCGCGCGGTACCCCACGGGATGCACGGAGCGAGTCACAGGCCGTGCAACCGGTCGTCTGTGTCCTTGGTCCCGCTGCTCTTCTTCGCGTGGCTGGGAAGGAAGTGAGGTTCCATGCAGACGCCGTACGGCCGTTGCCGGAATGCCGCGCTGAGGTAGGTCTTCCACCCCGTGATCTCGGCGACCATACTGCCGGCGGGATGCGTGTGCAGCGTCGTCACTGCGGGAGGGCGCCGAGGTCGTGAGGGCGGGGGCGGGGTGACCTTGCACACGGCAAGCGAGGGAAAATTTTTGCGACACGCTGGTTGGAGGGTGGCCGCAGTGATTCTGATTCTGATAGATCTATCGTCCGTGAGTGGAAGCAGACCTGGACGCAAGTCGAAGGGGCGGCGGAAGGCGCACACCATCCGCTTCCCGGAGGAGCTGTACGCCGATCTGCAGAAAGACGCCGCCGCGGCGGGCTACACGCACTTCGGCGACTTCATCGTGGACGTGGTGGCAGCCATGCGCGACACCAAGCAGTGGCCCAGACCGGACCACCTGCAGGAGCGGCTACGCCTGAGTGCCTGAGACGCCGGCTGCTTTCCCCATCCCCCAGTAGGAGGACACCCAGACCAAAACGAAAGCCCCCCGTTGGCCCGGGGGGCGTCCGCAAACTGCATGTGGGCTCCTGAGCAGGATCCGTCTCGACTTCGCCACCAAACGTCGCCCGAGTCGGAGCCCGCTGCCCCGTTGGAACTACAACCGGAGATGACAATACCAATGAGTCATCCGGCTAGTAAAACACGCCCTTCTCTCGGCGTGTCGGCCGTGTCCCAGTATGTCCAGGCCCTGCCCGTACGGTCCAGGGCCGGTACGGCAATGCCGTCCGCCGCCTCGCGAGCCCTCTCCGGGCCGTGGTCGGCCATGCATCCCGTTGCCCGACCAGTCGCGGAGATTACCCGCGACACACTTCCCCATTACCCAGCGTGGCGGGGTCGTGACGTGGCAAAGTATCTGGTTGATCTCACTGTGACGAGCGAGGAGGCCTGCCCGGTCATGGGGCAAGAAAAAAGCGCTTCCCCCCCAGGAAGGGGGGGCGCGCGGACTAACACCCGAGTCAGTGGCCTAGTTCCAGAAGGTTTGGCAGCCAGAACGAACTAGCACCACTTCGAACAACCCCATACAGACCACGATCGGCCCCGGCCCGTGAAGTTCCTCGGTCCGGAGAGCTACCGATTAATGCCCGTACAGACTTACCGGAGACGACGATAGCATCCCGTCCTTCGGCTAGTGGAGCTTTGCCCGGAGACGACACGCCGGGGTACCAACTTCTCCTAGCCGACATACCAGCCCCAGGCTCCCCCGATGGGAGCCCCGCCGAGGCGCGCGCCCTGGCCGCCGAGCAGTGGCGTCTGCTCGCGCCCGCGATCGCGCAGGCCCCGCGGATGCGGCTGTCCCCGGACGGTGGCGCGAGCTTCCCCAAGTGGCACAAGGGCCGCGGGTACGAGCACCCGCTGGACGACGCCCTGCCGTACCGGCCGGCGACGGTCCCGGTGTTCCACGCCGAGTCGCAGACGGGCCGGCTCCTGGTGGCCGACTTCGACGTGACGCTCGCCCAGCACACGAACTTCTCTGAGACTCCCCGGGAGCTGGTCACACGGGAAGCAACGGCGTTCGCCGAGCTGATCGAACGGTTGGGCGGGCGTTGCATCCACGATCGCTCACCCTCCGGTGGCCGCCACGTGTACGTGCTGTTCGCGGCGGCGTTGCCGTACGAGGAGTTAAGGCGCGTCGCCCAAGCCCTCGCCCGGCGCTACGCGACCCTCGACGCCTCCCCCATGAGCAACGTGTTCGGCCAGATCCGCCCTCCCGGCGCCGGCCACAAGCTGCAGGCCGGTCGGCTGACCGGGTGGATGCGGCTCGACATGCCGCTCGACGCGGCCCTGGACGCCGTCCGGCGGCCGTGCGGCCCAAAGGTGTGGGACGGCCTGCTCACCGAGCTCACCGCCGAGCTCCACGCCGTCTCCCCCGTACAGCAGGCGACCTTCGACGGTCCGACCGACGCCGAAGGGGAACCGTGGCTGCCGCTGATCGGCGGCCGCCGCCCGATCCGCGCGGACCTCGACGCCATGGCCCAGACCGGCGACCACCTCAAGGCCGGCTACCCCGACAGGAGCCGGGCCCGCCTTGCCGTACTGAACTCCGCGGCCGCGGCCGGCTGGCGGCTCGCCGAGGTCCTCAAGGAGATGCACTCGGGCCGTTGGCGGGGCCTGGCCTCCTTCTACGGCAAGTACGGCTCCCGCGACACCACGCGAATCACCGCGGAATGGCGAAAATCGGTCATCGGAGCGGCAGGCGATAAACTTGCTTCAAGGGACTACACCAGGCGCAACCACTCCACGCCCCCTGAGCTGGGAGAAAAGAGCTCGTGCCCCGAATCTGTCGTGACAGGGCTGGCTGCCATGAACCCACGGCAGCTTCCTTTACACCGTAAAGCTGGGCACACTGATTACCAGCGGATCCGCACCTGGTGGAACGCCGTCTGGTTGGCGGAGCGAGACCCGGATCGGCAGGCCGAGTGGGGCCGGAGGGCTGTCACCGTACGGAAAGTGCTCCGGGCCCTGGGCAAGGCGGCTCAGATGAGGGGGTCGCTCACGGTTGAGTTCGGCGTACGGTCGCTGTCGATCGCTTCCGGCCTGCACTGGACCACGGTGGCGGACGTCCTGGTGCTGCTGCGCAGCGAGGACGACCCGCTGATCGACCTGGTGACGAATGGAGAAGGCGTCCGGGCCGACGTGTACCAACTGCGCGTCCCCGAGGCATACCGAAAGGACGCCGCCTGGCGACGTTGGCGAGCCGGCCTTATTGAGGGGATCCATCCCGCGTTCTGGGAGCTCAGCGGCCCGAGCGCGCTGCTGTACGAGGTGCTGAGCACTGAGGAGACGAAGGCCGGCGAGCTGGTGCGGCTCAGCGCTCTCTCCGACGCCAGCGTGTGGAGGTCGCTGAAGGAGCTCGCGGCGTACGGCTTGGCCGTTAAAGGCGAACGAGGCTGGCGGCGCGGCGAGGCGGCCCTTGAGGACGTCGCGAAAGAACTCGGCACGGACAAGCGGATGGCCGAGCTCGTCGAGCTGTATCGGGAGCAACGCCGTGAATGGCACGAGCTGCTCGGCATCCTGAAAGCGACAAAGGAGGACGAACGTGCCCGTGGCGTAGGCCCAGACGAGACGCCGATCAGCGAGCTCGCAGACCTGCTCGCCCAGTCCGAACCGCCTCCCTGGGTGAACGACGAGCCCGACCCGCCTGACGGTCTACCCATCAAGATCCCCGACGAGGACCCCGAGTGGCTCTCGATCTGGCGTCACGAAGTCGAAGACCTCGGCCTTGTCGTGATGACAGATCGCGCCCGGAGCCGTTGCCCGTGAATCGCTCGCTCCCTGGCCTTGAAGGCCAGGGAGACGGCGAGTCGTACGATCACGGGGTGCGTGTCGATCTGGTCGCGATCGTCGTGGACGACTACGACCGAGCCATCGAGTTCTTCGTCGACGCCCTGGGTTTCGACCTGGCCGAGGACTCGCCCTCGCTGACCAACGACGGCCGTCCGAAGCGATGGGTGGTCGTACGGCCGCCGGGCGGCGGAACCGGCATCCTGCTCGCGCGGGCGGACGGCGAGCACCAGGCCGCCGTGGTCGGCAACCAGGTCGCCGGCCGGGTCGGGTTCTTCCTGAAGGTGGACGACTTCGACGCCGCCTATGAGCGGATGGCGGCGTCCGGGGTCGAGTTCGTGACCTCGCCCCGGACAGAGCCGTACGGGCGGGTCGCGGTCTTCCTGGACGTCGCCGGCAACCGGTGGGACCTGCTCGGCCAGGCCTGAGGGAATACTGCCGTGGCCATGCCGTACGGTTCCCGCGAGGTGTGGGTGAGGATGAGCCGCAGCCCCTTGTCACAGCTGAGATCGAAGGTGTGACAAGGGGCTCTGCGTGGGTGGCATGGACGTTCTAGACGCTGGGATTTACGCGGTCGGCCCGTCCGGGTCCGGCAGCTCCGCCTCCAGCCGGTCGAGGAACCGGCTGATGATCTCCGCGATGAGATAGCCGACGAGACCGTGCCGGTAGCTCTCCCGCAGGTCGCCTTCCAGGTCGGTCATCGCCTCCTTGACGGCGGGGTGGACCGTCGTCGACCGTGACGGCGCCTCCACGCCGTCGCCGGCCTGCCGCCGAGCTCGCGCCCACTCGACGCACACCTGCAGGTCCGCGGGGGTCGACGTCACGAGCGCGGCGTTCCACACGTGGTTGGTGCCCAGGCCCCGCCGCCGGAGCGTCTTGCGCAGCCGATTCATGGCCCGTACGGAACGTCGGTGCAGATCGTCGGGCAGGCGGACCGAGAATTTCGCCCACCGCTCGTCGCCCTCGGTCGCGAGGAGGTACGACGCGGCCACGGCCCGGCCCGCCTGCCCGAGCGTCACACCGCTCGACGAGGTCGGGGGCGTACGAGGCAGGTCCACGATGGTACGCGTCGCCCCGGCCCGGCTCACCGTTCCCCGTGACACCGGCCGCGGGCGAGGCTTGTCGGGGATGTTCTGGGCCGGCTGCGGTTCGGGCTCGTGGCGGCCGGCATCGCCCGCGGCGGTTTCCTCCTCCGCGGCGGAAGGCTCACCATGGTCTGCCTGCGGCTCGTCCGGTTCCGCAGGCATGGGCCGCCGTACGGCAGGCTCCGCGGCCGAAGTCTCGACCTTGGCCGGTTCGGCCGGGGGCTCCTCTGCCCTGCGCGCCGGAGGCGACTGATCCGCGGCAGGCTTGGCGGCGGGCGGCTGCTCCGCCACGGGCTTCGCCGGGGCCGGCTCCTCGCGGCGCGGCTTCTGAACCGGAGGAGCTTGCGGGGAGGTCGGCTCCGTGACCGCCTCCGGAGCCGAAGCCGGAGCGGCGGGGGCAGGGGCGGGCTGTTCTTCCTCGACTGCCGTATGGCCGAACCCTGTGATCGGCTTCGGCTTCAACCGTGAGTTCGCCACGCTCACACCTCTGCCACGATCGGCATGCGCAGGTTCGCCGGCCATGCCTGCTTCCACGCCTGCTTCACCTCGGCCGCCAGCGGGTGCCGGATACCCTCGAGAAGCTGGATGGCCACGCCTTCGGCGACCTGGCACACCTTCCGGGCGGAGTCGCGGTCGGCCCCGGAGGTCAGGAACGCGGACAGAGGCGCTTCCGCGTTCTGGCTCTTGTCGACCACGGTGTAGTTCGGGACCCGCCCCTTCCACACCTCGACCTCGAACTCGCTGTTCTGCTTCTGCTGCTCGGCGTCGACCTGCGCCATGAGGTTCCGCTGGGTCTGCGAGCGGTCGGTGTACTCGTTGAACACGAGGCCGAGCACGTTCAACTCCTCGTGCCGGTAGCTGTCGCGGATGTCGTCCACCAGCATCAGCGTCTCCGGGATCGCCTCCACCCCGAACCGCTGCGCCTGCGTCACGAGCAGTGCGTGGTACGCCGCCTTGGCCGCCTGGATCGAGATGAGAGAGCCACCGGGCGGGGTGTCGATCAGCACGACATCCCATCGCGCGTTCGGGGCGATCCCACTCTGCTCGGCCGGCAGCAGCAGGGCCGTCGCCAGCTTCTCCAGGTCGTTCGGACGCCAGGTCGCCGCCGACACCTCCAGGGCGCGGTAGGACGGGATGACGCCGATCGCGCCGATCCGGCCGGGGAACAGGGGGCCGCCGCGGTGGAACGGCTCGTTGAGGTCGTAGCCCCAGTCGACGGTCTGGATGGCATCGTCCGCGACACCGGCCGTGTCAGCCTCGATGACCTCGAGCACGGTCGGCTCAGTCGGAGTCATGATGGGCTTGTTGCCGAGCTTCGTATGTCCGGTCACCTCGAGCTGCACCTTGTGACCGAGGCCGATGCTGGTGTTGCCCTGCGGGTCCAGGTCGACGGCGAGGACGCGTAGCCCCATCCGAGCGAGGGCGTCCAGCAGCAGCAGCGTCAGCGTGGTCTTGCCGGCGCCCCCCTTCCTCATCATCAGGGCGATGACGTTGTCGGTGGAGGTGATGCCATTGGCAAGCCATGTCGACGTGTCCGCTCGCGACTCTGGCGCATCGACTTCGGGCACGGGTGTGACCGACATGTCAGGGGTCCTTCCAGTAGAGAGGTTGCGCGTGCCGTACGGAAAGACGTACGGCCGCAAGCAACATCGTAAAGGGAGTCTTACCTCTTTCCCGGGATCAACACGGGGTGTGCCGGTCGATGATCGATTGATTGCATCGTTTCCTGGAAGACCGCTTGCGTGACCTTGCGGGAGACAGACCTCGTCATCCCATGGGAGATCGCTGGCGTCGCTGGCTGAGAGGCCGACCGGGCGACTGCGCGGACGGCTGAGCGAGTGACTCGGGGACGGCTTGGACGATCGGGTGGCGGATGAGCTGAACGGCTGGATGATCGGGGGCTTGTGTGAGTGTGTGAAAGACCGACTGTGTGACTGTGTGACTGTCAGATCGTGTGATTGTGTGAAAGGCATATCGTCTGACGTGCAGACTTTAAGATTCCTTGACCTAGCGGGGGCTGGATGGGCAGCAAGAAGGGCTCCCGCATGGCTAGCTTGCGAGAGCCCTTCCTCGACCTCTCTACTGGTCGCTCGACAGCCTACCCGCATGTCTCATCCAATCAATGGCTCTCCGGACGATCGTCAGGCCACCTGACCGAGACCTGGATCTACTGACCGACATGCCGACAGGTCTCCCGTACGACGTCATCACAGGGTGCTAGGACGTCATCTATCCAGGGTGATCGCCACTGGGGAAGGTCCCGCCTGGTGTTCGTCCATCGTCCGGTTCGAGCATCGCCTGACGCAGCGGCGGCAAGTCACACCGCTTGCCCGTGTGCTCTCCTCAGTGATCGCCAGAGCCGCCGTGTCCCCGTCGGCTCTCGAGACTCCTTGAACGCCTGCCGCCTTGATGCCGCCCATGCGCACTCGGCCGGGCTCATCCTTCCCACACCGGTTCAGAGCAGCTCTCAGAGATCGCGGTGAAGACCGTGACAGGCCGTACCTGGCGTCATGCAGGCCTTCGGCCCCGCCTGCGCTGAAGCGGCGCCTTTGCAGAGGTACCGCGGCCCGCGAAGTTCCTTCACAGCGGGGGCAGATGGCCTCGTAGAACTGCTCGTAAGAGAAACACAAGACGTGGGCCGCCGACGACCCTATGATGAAACTATGAGCACCAAGCCGATCACCATCAGCGTCGATGAAGACCTGCATCTTTATGTCCTGGCAGAGGTCGAACGCGGTAAGGCACGATCGGTGTCCGCCTACATCAACGACGCCCTCACCCGCAGGGTCGAGGCCGACCGCCAAGCCGATGCGGCATGGCGGGCAGCGGTTGAGAAGGCACGACAGGACGCCGAGTCCGTCGAAAGGGCCCAGCGGCGCACCCGCAAGGCGCGGCAGATCTTTAATGCCCGCTGACAACGCCTTCGTGCTCGACGCCGCCTTCCTGAAAGAGGCGGCACGCGGCGACATCGACATCATCAACATGATCCAGCAATTTGACGCCGAAAGGGTCGCCCTAGTCATCCCGGCGCTGGCCGCCACCGCAGCCGCCATCGACGTAGGTGGGACGCCGGAACGGGTCGCCGTGCTCCGTGGGATCTGCCGGCTGGACTCCGCCCGGTTCGCCGGACTGGTGGATTTCGACGACACGACGGAGCTTGCCCGTATGCGGCTGGCCGTTGAGGCGCTCCCTGACCTGTGGGACGTTCAGGCGGCAGAGCAGGCGATCATGCGCAGTTGTCCCGTCTTGACCGTGAATTACGGGCTATGGAAGAGCGCTGTCCACGAAGCGTCCGGCGAACTGACCGTCGTCGAAGTCGCCGAACTGGACTGAAGATGCTTCTGAGCGCGGATCGTTGCCTACCTGCTGCTAGGCGTTCGCAGTGACGCCGCGAGGCCTTCCACATGCGGAAGATAGCTGTGTCGGCATGACCGCTCAGCCTCTGGGGTCTTCCGGACCCCGTGATCCCGGTGAGGATCCTGCTGCGATCTTCGGGGCGCTTCCGCCGTCGCACCGTGCCCGGTTCCGGATGGAGTACGAGGAGGCTCTGGAAGCCGCCCACGACTTGGCCCGCTTCAAGCAGGTGCAGACGCTGCTGCGCCAGTGGCACCTGCGGGCAATCGCTTACGCCCGCCCGGGTTACGAGGAGGCCGTCCAGGACGCGCTCCAGCGGCGAGCCGACATGTTCACTCGTTACACCCCGCCGGAGTGGGAAGGCCGAGTGTGAGCTACCCATGGGAAGGGCTTCAGCGTGGGTGAACCCGCCGCAGACCGCGGAAGCAAGATATGTGTAACCCATGCTTATCCCGGCTTCCGAGGGCGGAAGCCGTACGACCGGGCGCGGTCGTGCAACGGGTGGTCGGGGTGTGACCTGCTTACTGGTCGGGGTCGGTGATCTCGATGATGTGCGGCGGATTGTCCAGGGCGCGGGACGGCTGTCGCCATTTCTCGGCGTGCAGCGTGAGGATCGGGCAGATCGACACATCGGCGATGGCGGCGGCGTGCGCGTCGTAGACGTCGAGGCCGGTGACGGCCATCGTGTCGGTGAGCTTGGCGGACTGGGTGACGCCGTCCAGCGGGGCGACGATGGCGTGCTCGAACGCGGCCAGGCCGGCGAGCAGCGCCTGGGCGTCGGGTGAGCCGCGGCCGTCGAGGAGCGCGCCGGTGGCGGCCAGTGCGGGGATGATGAGCGGCTGTCCTGCCCGGTCGAAGTCCTGCAGGAGGCCGATCAGGTCGGCGTCGCCGCGGGCGACGTCGGCCAGGACGCCGGTGTCGAGGATGTACGGCGTGGGGGTGAAGTCACTCACCCGGTGCCGCCGGGAAACCGTGCTCGGTGAGCTGGCGGTTCACATGCCGCATCATCCGGGCCACCCGCGCCGGGTCGGCATGGCGGGCGCGTTCGCGGAGCAGGGCCAGTGCCCGCTGGTCGGTGATGCGCTTTTCCGCGATGGCGTCGTTGAAGACGGCGGCCACGCTGGTGGCCTTGCCGGCGGTGACGAGATGCTCGGCGTATTCGAGGACGTCGGGGTCCACGGTGATGGTGATCCGCACCTTCCGGTCTCCGCTCATACCCGGGATCATACTCATCTCCCGTGAAGGTGCGTCCTCCAGCAGATCTGGCCTCCCGGGGCCGGGTGACGACCTTAATTCGGACCGGTCGTTATAATGGTCGTTATGGAGACCCTTCCAATTACGGAGGCCAAGGCTCGTATCGCCGAACTGGCTGACCGCGCCGAGCGTGAGCACGACCATTTCACCCTGACCAAGAACGGTCGACCGGTGGTGATGTTGATTTCGGTTGCTGAGTACGAATCGCTCGTGGAGACGCTGGCTGTCCTCTCCGACCCGGCCACCAGGGCCGACCTCGCTGAATCCGCAGAGACGGAGGACTACACCGGCGAAGAGGAGATGGCGGAGATCATGCGGCAGCGTCTGGGCAGGCGAGGCGCCGCGTGAGCGAGCGGTGGACCATCCGGTACAAGCCCGCAGCGCGCCGGGCACTGGCGGAGGACCTCCCCGAAGAGGTCGCGGTAGCGGCCTATGCGCTGATCACCGGGGCCCTGGCCGACAGTCCCCATCGGGTGGGCAAGCCGCTCGGAGAGCCGTACGAAGGACTGCACTCGGCGCGTCGAGGGACGTACCGCGTCTTGTATCGCATCGATGCCGGCAAAAACGTGGTGGAGATCGATTCCGTTCGGCACCGCCGCGACACCTACCGATACTGACCAATGAACAAGCGGTGCGGGCACGCTGCTGCGATCCCATGGCCGAGACGCCGGGGCCGCCGACGCCGGCGAGGTGACCCCTAACGGCTCAGCGGGTTGCGTCGGCGATGGCGTCGACGGCGCGCAGCGCCAACGCGATGATCGTCAGCATCGGGTTCAGACCGGCTCCCGTGACGAACAGTCCGGCACCTGCCACGAACAGGTTCGTTGTGCCGTGCACGAGGCCGCGGTCGTCGGCCACCGATGTCGCCGGGTCCGTGCCCATGCGGGTCGTCCCGTGCGCATGGCCGGCGAACATCCCGCCGGGGATCGCCGACGGCGCGCTTGCGATCATGGCTGCCCCGGAGGCTTCGAGCAGTCGCACGCTCGCCGCGACGAGGTGGTCGATCTGTGTGACGTCCTCAGGGTGTCTGCGGTACCGCATCCGCAGCGCCGGACTGCCGACCGAGTCCCTGACCTCCGGATCGAGCACAACCCGGTTGTCGGCCTGCGGCAGGTCCTCCCCCAGGGAGTACACCGCCTGGTGACGGGTGTAGGCGTAGGCCGCGAAGTCCATGAGCCCCCGGCCGTACGTGGGTACTCCAGCGGGTAGCGGTGCCACGCCGCCGAGCGCGCGGGCGAAGGTGAGCGGCCCGCCCGCGAACGACACGGGCATGCCGCCGTGGAGCACTCCTCCCCGCCGGAACCCGGCGCCCGCACGCCAGGGGCGGTCCTCGTTCAGGTCGTCGACGGCGACCTGCTGCGCAGGGCCGGAGTCGACGTGTAACTGCTCGTCATAGACGCCCCACGCGACGCCGCCGGTGTGGAACGTCAGGTGCCGGCCGACCTGGTCGGAGTGGTTGCCGAGCCCATGCGGATGGTGCGCGGAGCCGCTCTGCAGCAGCAGCTTCGCGACGTAGATCGCGTTGTTCGCCAGTACGATGACGGATGCCGGCTGCTCGCCGGTCGTACCGTCCGCGCGCAGGTAACGGACCGCCCGCGGCCGACCGGTCACCGGATCGCAGACGACCTCGGTGACCCGTGTGCCGCCGGAAAGCCGCAGCCGGCCGGTCCGCAGCCCCATCGGCAGCGCGAACACGCTTGAGGACGCCTTCGCATCGCGGTGGCAGGCGTAGTTCGTACACAGGCCGCAGCGGGAACAACCGGACCGATCGCCGCGCGCCTTCGACAGGATCGCGGCCGGCGGCTGGTACGGGTGCCAGCCCAGGGCCCGCGCGGCCTCGTCGAGGAGGGTCGTACCGGCCACTCGCCGGACCGGCCGCTGCGGGAACGGCCCGCGGCGGGGTGGTTCGAATGGGTATGTCCCGGCGTTACCGCTGATGCCGACCAGCTGCTCCGCGGCTTCGTACCAGGGCGCCATCTCCTCGTAGTCGATCGGCCAGTCCTCGACCGAGGATCCGTCCGGGACTCCGACCGTGCTCGCGACTCGGAAGTCGGAGGGGTGGAACCGGTAGGCGAAGCCGCTCCAGACGAAAGGGCCGCCGACCCCGAGGTTGCGCTTCAGCCAGGTCGCCGTCGTCGCGGCGCCTTCGAACTCGAGTACCTCCGGCTCGGCCCAGAAATGCTTGCGGTCAACGGCGAAAAGGAGTTCGTCGTCGGTGAAGTCACCGGGCCGGACCAGTTCGGGACCGGCCTCCAGCCCGACGACGTCGAGGCCGCGTTCGGCGAGCGCCGCGGCGATCGTGCCGCCGGCGGCGCCCAGTCCTACGACGACGACGTCGGCGTGCTCGTCTGTGATCATGACTCCCGCTCCCGGGGTGGTCCTGCCCATCCGAAGTACGTCCAGCCGAGCCCGCCGCGGTTGACGCCCCAGCGGGGATGAGCGAGAAACCCGTCCCACGCCCATGCGCGCAACTGCTCGAACAGCTCTCCGGACTGGTTCTCGGCCGCGGCGAGCCACTGTTCCTCCCGCCCGGCGGCCGCGGCGAGCCCGGCGCGCAGCGGCACCAGCCAGGCGGCGTCCTCGGCGGCGAGCCGACGCCGCACGAACACGACGGTGTCGCCCACGATCGGACCGCCGGGCTGCGACGGGTACGGCACGAGAAGGTCCAGCAGGCGGGCCAGCGCTTCGGACTCGGCGACGTCCAGCGGCCCGTCGGCGAGATCACCGCTGTCGGGGCGGCCGCCCCTGGAGTCATGTCGGGACATGGCCGCTCCTGAGCGGGTGGGAACGGCCCGCCCGTTCGTCTTCGGCCGCGTGACCATCAGGTCTCGCCACATGGCCGGCCGCGGGAACAGCAGCCGGGAGTACGACCGGGCCGCGGAGTGTGACCACAGAAGTCCCGGCCCGTCAGGAGCGGGTCTGGATGTTGACGGCCTTGATGCGGGTGTAGGCGTCGACGCCGGTGCGGGCATGGCCGCTGGAGCGGCGGGGTTCGCCGCGGCCGCCGTTCATGTCGGGCGTGAAGTGGCAGTTCACGTTGACCTCGCCGCAGTCGAGGGCGTGGGCGACGCGGAAGGCGCGTTCGATGTCCCGGGTGAAGACCGTGCCGTTGAGGCCGTAGGAGGTGCCGTTCGCGAGGGTGAGCGCCTCCTCCTCGGAGGAGAACGGCATGGCGGCCAGCACCGGGCCGAACACCTCACGCTGCTCGATCTCGCTGCCTGGCCGTACCCGGCCGAGGACGGTCGGCGGCACGTACGTGGCCCGGCTGCTGCAGGCGATGGACGGGGTGCCGACCACCGTGGCGTCGCCGCCGGAGAGCGCCCGGGAGACGAACCCGCGGACCCGGCTCGCGTGGGCCTCACTGATCAACGGGCCGATGAACGTGGCGGGATCGAGCGCGTCGCCGATGGTCAGATTCGCCGCGGCCTCCGCCACGCCCTTGACCACGTCGTCGTAGACCGACTCGTCGACGAGCAGCCGGCTGCCCGCGACACAGACCTCGCCCATGTTGACGAACGCGGCCATCATCGCCCAGCCCACCGCCTGGTCCAGGTCGGCGTCCGCGAAGACGATCACGGGGGACTTGCCGCCGAGTTCCAGGTGGGTGGGGGTGAGGTTGCGGGCGGCCAGCTCCATGACACGGTGGCCGGTCTCGGTGCCGCCGGTCAGGCTGACCAGGTCCACGCGGGGGTCGGTGACGAGCTGTTCGCCGACGGTCTCACCGAGGCCGAGCACGATGTTGAGCACGCCCGGCGGGAGCCCCGCGCGGGTGAGGATGCGGCCGAGTTCGACGAGCGTGACGACGGCCTCCTCCGGGGGCTTGGCCACGATCGAGCATCCGGCGGCGAGTGCCATCGCGATGCGCTGGCTGCCCGTCATCAGGGGCCCGTTCCACGGCAGCAACTCGGCCACCACGCCCGCGGGTTCGCGCAGGCGCATCGTGAGCAGGTCCGGGCCGCCTCCGGGCAGCAGTTCCGGGGGGAACGAGCTGCGCCGTACATCGCCATGCATGGTCCGCGCGACGGCGGCGGCGTAGGAGAAGGCGCCCGCGGCCTCGTACACGTCGTTGGTGAGTGCGCCGCCGACCGCCTTGCCGGTGTCGAGTGCCTCCAGAGTGGCCAGCCGCCGAGCGTCGGCGCGGATCGCCGCCGCCACCGCGTCCAGCAGCTCGGCGCGGGTCGCGCCGGGCATGCTCCGCCACTCGCCCCGGTCGTGACTGCGCCGCGCGGCGGCGAGGGCCGCCTCCACCTCGGCCGGGGTGGCTTCGGCGTAGGAAGCCGGAGTCTCTCCCGTGGACGGATCGACCACCGGGCGGGTAACGCCTTCCCGGGATTCGCGGCCGTCGATGAGCTGGGGAAGCGGGTCGGAATCGAGCCAGGCGGGGTCGTAGCGCATGGGGTCAGCGTGGCCTCCACGAGGTCGGGCGGCATTGTGTCCCTGGCATGGAGTAAGTCCGAGTTGTTGTGCTCCGAGGAGGATGACCCGGCCGGCCGGTGAACCTAGCGTTCGATCTCATGGCACTCACCCCGGGCCTCCCCCTCACCGGCGTTCCCGATCTCCTCCTCACCGGCGGCGACGTGGTCACGATGAACGCACGCCGCGAGGTGCTCATGGGTGGCGCGGTCGCGATCCGCGGCGACACGATCGCCGCGGTGGGCGCGACGAGCGAGTTGCGCGCGCGATGGCCGGGCGTCCCCGAGCTGGATGCGACCGACTGCGTGGTCACGCCGGGAATGGTCAACGCCCACCAGCATCACACCGGTGACCCGCTTGCCCGCGCCTGCATCCCCGATGACGTCCCGTCCGATGAGGCGATCTTTCAATGGTCGGTCCCGCTGCATGGGGCCCACCGCCCCCAGGACGATGAGCTGTCCGCGCTGCTCGCCTGCGTGGAGAGCCTCCGCAACGGCGTCACGACCGTTGTGGAGGCCGGTACGGTCGCCCACCCCGACCGGGTGGCGGCCGCCATGCTGCAGGCCGGCCTGCGCGGAACTGTCGGGACCTGGGGCTGGGACGTCGACGACGCCCCCTTCGCCGCCCCCGCCGAGGAGGTGCTCGACCGCCTCGCGGCGGTGGTCGACGCCTACCCGGCAGGCGGTCTCGTCGAAGGCTGGGTCACGCTCGTCGGCCACGGCCTGGCCTCCGACACGTTGCTCGCCGGGGCCGCCGATCTCGCCCGCTCGACCGGAACCAGGATGACCATGCACATGTCACCCGGGCCCTCCGATCCCGAGCACTACCTTTCCGTCAAGGCCCGCCGCCCGCTGGTCCACCTGGCCGACCTCGGGGTGCTCGGCCCGCATCTGCTGCTCGCTCACGCGGTCTGGCTGGACGACGCCGAGGTGGACGCGCTCATCGAGAGTGATACGGCGGTGGCCTACTGCCCCTGGGCGTACCTGCGGCTCGGCCAGGGCGTCACCCGGGCCGGGCGGCACGGCGAGATCTTCACTCGGGGGGGCAGGGTCGCCCTGGGCTGCGACTCGGCCAACGCGGGTGATGCCGCCGACATACTCAGGGCCGCCGCGCTCGCCGCCGGGCTGGCCAAGGACATGGCCCTGGACCCGACCGCCATCGGCGCCCCCGAGGTCCTGGAGATGGCCACGATCCGCGGGGCCGAGGCGATCGGCATGGCCGGCCGACTCGGCTCGATCGAGCAGGGCAAGCTCGCCGACCTGGTCGTGCACGACGCGACCGGGCCGCAGTGGACCCCGCGCGGGGACGTCGCCCAGCAGCTCGTCTGGTCCACCGACGGGCGTTCGGTCCGCGACGTGTTCGTCGGCGGACGGCACGTGGTTCGTCAGGGCCGCTGCGTGACCGTCGACGAGCGGGCGCTGCGTGCCGAAGCCGTCAAAGCCTCCGCCGGCCTGTTCGACCGGGCCGGTGTCACCGTACGCCACCACTGGCCGCACGTTCGGAGTCACTGATGAGAGTCGCCGTGGTCACCGCCCCCGAGACCGTCGAACTGCGCGAGGAACCTCCGCTTCGGGTCGGCCCCGACGAGGTGCTCGTCGAGGTGGGCGCCTGCGGGCTCTGCACAATGGAACGCCGCCTGTACCTGGGGGAGAAGCGGTTCTACCCGGTCGCGCCGGGCCATGAGGTCGCCGGGCGGGTGGCCGAGGTGGGGGCGGCGGTGGCCGGCCTGCCCGGGTCGCCGCGTGTGGGCGACATCGTCGCCGTGGACCTGCTCACCCGGTGCGGCACCTGTGCCGCCTGCCGCCGGGGGCGCAGCGCGCTGTGCAAGCGACCGCAGGGCGGTGCGCTCGCGGACGGGACGGTGTCGTTCGGGGCCGGGCTCTCCGACCATGTCGTGGTGAAGGCCGCCCAGGCGTACCGGACCGGGGCCGCGCCGATCGAGCACGCGGCCATGGGCGAGCCGGTCGCCTGCGTGGTGCACTCGCTGCGGTTGGGCGGGCTGCGCGTGGGCGACCGGGTGGCGGTGGTGGGTGCGGGCTATATGGGCCGGCTGCACCTGGCCCTCGCGCGGCATCGGGGGGCGGCGGCCGTCGGCGTGATCGATGTGAGCGAGGGCCGGCTGGCCGAGGCCCGCGAGGCGGGCGCGGCCTGGACCGCCGTTCCGGACGAGGCGCCGGACCGGGGCGGGAAACAGGACCTGGTCGTCGTGACCGCCGGAGCGCCCGGCTCTCTGGAGACCGCGGTGGAGCTGTGCGACGACGGCGGCACGGTGGTGCTGTACGGGGCCTTTCCCAAGGACCTGTCGGTCGGGGTGAACCCCGACGCGATCCATCACCACGAGCTGTCGATCGTGGGCGTCTACAGCCAGGAGCCGCAGGACTGGCAGGAGGCGGCGGCGCTCATCGCCTCAGGTGCGCTCGCTCCCGATCTGGATGCCCTGGTCACTGCCCGTTTCGCGCTGGACGACGTCGCCGAGGCGCTTAAGCTCGCCGCGACCGCCCCCGTCTACCGCGTCCTGGTGGGCGGCCGATGAGCATGGTCGTGGGGGTCGATCTCGGGAGCAGCTCGGCACGGGCCGTCGCGATCGACCCTTCGGGGAAGGTGCTGGGGGCGGCGACCGGAGCCTATCCGGGGGCCGGGAGCTGGCCCGAGGGCCGGGCCGATCCCGCCGGCTGGCTGGCGGGCGTCGTCGAGGCCGTGACCGCACTCGGCGAGCTGATCCCCGGGCGGCCTGCGGCGATCTGCGTCGGCGGGCAGAGCCCGACCACCGTCCCCGGGGACGGCGGCCTGGCGGTGACCTGCCGCCATCCGGCGGGGGTGACCGGGAGCCCGGCCGAGCAGCACCACGCCCAGCGTGAGGTGCTCGGCCCGGGCGCGGAGCCGCGGCAGATCTATGACTGGCTGGCGGCGCGGCTCGGTGCGGAGGATCGCCAGGCGCGCTGGCCGGGCGACGAGTCCCTCGACGGGTACGGCCCGCGCGCGACGACCGGCGAGGTCGTCGGGCTGACCGACGGAGGCTTCGGGCTTCCCCCGGACGTCCCGCTGGTCGCCGGGGCGCAGGACGCTTATCTGGCCTTCTGGGCGGGCGGCATCGATGCTCCGGGCCGTGCGCTGGATCCGGGCGGCCGCACCGGCGGGCTCGCCCTGGCGATCGCGGCCACGGCGGCGCACGGCGACCTGTACGCGCTGCGGAGCCCGGCTGCCGGGGTGGACATCGTCGGCGGCCCGGTGAGCGGCCACGGCCTGATGCTGGAGTGGCTGGCCGGGCTGACCGGCAGGCCGGTGGCCGAACTGCTGGGGCTGGCGGAGGCCGTACCTCCGGGAGCTGACGGGGTGACCGTGCTGCCCTATCTGGAGGGTGAGCGCGCACCTCGGTGGAACCGCCGGCTACGGGCCGAGGTCGTGGGCCTGGGCTTCGGCTGCGGTCCCGCTCATCTCGCCCGCGCTGTGCTCGAAGGCGCCGCGTACGGTTTGCGCCACATCGCCGACTCGTTGCCCGGCTCGCTTGACGCGCTCGTCTGCGCCGGGTCGCCTGCGCACAGCCCGCTCTGGTGCCGGATCAAGGCCGACGTGCTGGAGGTGCCCGTCGAGATCCCGGCGGAGACCGATCTGGCGGCGTACGGCGCGGCGCTGGCGGCGGGCGCCGGCGCGGGATGGTGGCCGATGCCGGGAACCGCCCCCGGCGGGTCGTGGCCCCGACCGGCCGTGACCGTGATCAAGCCCTCTCCCGGTGAGGTCTACCGCGAGGCCTACCGGCGGTTCGTCTCGCTCGGCGACGCGGCCGAGCTCCGTCTGACATCGACAGTGAAGGAGTCGTTGTGCCCAATCCTGTGATCTTCGTCGATTTTCCGACGCCCGATCCGGAGGCGACGTCGGTCTTCTACGAGAAGCTCTTCGGCTGGCAGGTCAACCGCCGTCCCGCCGGGGAGTTCCACGAGATCCTCCCCGGTGTCAAGCCCAACCTCGGTATGCACCGGGAGCAGGCCCCGGTGACAGGGCCGGTGCCGCGTGTCTACGTGATGGTCGACGAGCCGCCGGCCTTCCTGGCCCAGGCCGTCGAGCTGGGAGCCACGGTGCTGTGGGAGGAGACGTACTGGGAGGAGTTCAACGGCCGCCACGCCGCCTTCCGTGATCCGTGGGGTACCGAGATCGTGCTCTGGCGGGACAAGGGCACGTACTACAACTCCTGACAATTCAGTTAAAGAAGGGATTTCTAGTGGCTAACACGCTCGTCTTCGTCGACCTTCCGACCTCCGACATCGAGGCGACGTCGGCGTTTTACAAGGACCTGTTCGGCTGGCAGATCAACGGCCGCCCCCAAGGGGTCTTCCACCAGGTCGTCCCCGGCGAGGGCCTGCACCTGGGGTTGTGGAACGAACTGGAGCAGCGGCCGGATCCGTCGCCGCGCCCGCTCCAGCCGCGCTCCGGGCTGCAGCCCCGCACCTACATCCTGGTCGACGCCCCTCCCGGGGAATACCTCAACAAGGCCGTGATCCTCGGTGCCACCGCCCTGTGGGAGCAGACCTACTGGGAGGAGTTCGACGGCCACCACGCGTCGTTCCTCGACCCCTGGGGCAACCAGATCGTCATGTGGTGGAAGCCCGCAGAAGACTGAGGGCGCTGAAGTTTCGTCATCGTTTCGGGCGATCGGGACTGGTGTCGGAGGGCCGGGTGAACCTGGCTCGACGCGATGGGAGCGAAGGAGCAGCTCTGTGGAATTCTTGACGGTCGCCGGCGAGGTGGTGAACGCGGCGATCGAGGCCGCTCGTTCACGAGGCGTCGACATCGCCGTTGTCGTCCTCGACCCGACGTTCACGGTCGCTGCCGCCGCACGGATGGACGGTTGCCCGAAAGCGATGTACAGGGTCGCGGAGGCCAAGGCGTACACGGCTCTCAACTTCGGAGCCGGCAGCGCGGAGATGAAGAAACTGATCGTCATGGAGAACAAGGCGATCATGCAGCGATTGGATCCGATGTTGGCGTTCCTGGGGGGAGGGCTGCCCATCACGCGAGAGGGCGGGGTCGTGGGCGCCGTGGGAGTCAGCGGCGGAACCGAGGAGCAGGACGTCGAGTGCGCGCGGGCAGCCCTGTCGAGGCTGGCTCCGTAGCCGCGCCGACGGCCCGTGCCGAAACCTGTGCCCGCCGTAGCCACACCGCGGAAACTCTGCGCCCTGGAGGGAAAGGTCCGGTGAGCAGGGGCGGTGTGGCTCGGCGGGAGTGCTTTCGAGACCGGCCCATGGGCGATCGGTAACTTTTGTGCTTGAAGCACAACATGATCCCCGCCGTGCTGTGGCAGTTTCGCAGACATGCTCAGATGGCTCACCGCAGGCGAATCCCACGGCTCCACTCTCACCGCAGTGCTCGAAGGACTCCCCGCGGGCGTCCAGATCTCGTCCGAGGAGCTCGGCGACGCGCTCGCGCGGCGCCGCCTCGGATACGGGCGCGGCGCCCGGATGCGGTTCGAGCGGGACGAGGTGCGGTTCACAGGCGGGGTACGGCACGGCCGCACGCTGGGCGGTCCGGTGGCCGTGGAGATCGCCAACACCGAATGGCCGAAATGGCGCGAGGTGATGGACCCCGACCCGGCCGACCCGGACGGGCGGCGCTACGACGAGCCGGGACGGTTCGAGGACCGGGGACGCGCCGCCTCGCTCACTCGCCCGCGCCCCGGTCACGCTGACCTGTCCGGCATGCAGAAGTACGGCTTCGACGACGTGCGGCCGGTCCTGGAACGCGCCAGCGCCCGGGAGACCGCCGCCCGCGTCACGATCGGGGAGGTCGCCCGGGCGTTCCTGGGCCAGGCCCTCGACGTCGAGATCCTCAGTCACGTGGTGGGGCTGGGCCCGGTACAGCTGGCCGAGGGGATCGTCCCCGACCGGGGCCAGACCCCTGCGATCGACGCCGACCCGGTCCGCTGTGCCGACCCCGAGACCAGTGCCCGCATGGTCGCCGAGATCGAGGCGGCGCACCGGGACGGCGACACCCTGGGCGGGATCGTCGAGGTCGTGGTGTACGGCCTGCCGCCCGGCCTGGGCAGTTATGTGCACTGGGACCGCCGCCTGGACGCCCGCCTCGCCGCCGCGCTCATGGGCATCCAGGCCATCAAGGGCGTCGAGGTCGGTGACGGCTTCACGACGGCGACCCGCCGCGGTTCGCGGGCCCATGACGAGATCGAGGCGGTGGCCGCCGGCCCGCTGACGGTCAGACGCCTCACCGGCCGGGCGGGCGGCATCGAGGGCGGCATGACCTCCGGGGAGATCGTGCGCGTCAGGGCCGCGATGAAGCCGATCTCCACGGTGCCCAGGGCGCTGTCCACGATCGACGTGGTCACCGGCACGCCGGCCAGGGCCATCAACCAGCGCAGCGATGTGTGCTCGGTCCCGGCGACCGGCGTCGTGGCCGAGGCCATGGCGGCGCTGGTGCTCGCCGACGCGGTGCTCGAGAAGTTCGGCGGTGACTCCGTGGCCGAGACCCGCCGGAACGCCCGGGCCTACCTCGACGGGCTGGCCGTCCAGGTCATGGCCTGATGAGGCGGCGGCGCTGCTCCTCATCGAGGGCGATGTCGATCGCGGTCCACGCCATCGCCGTACCGCCGTCGAGCAGGGCGCGGTCCGCGGCCGGCCGTACGGCGAACGCCGCGAACTCCTCCTGGTGCTGCCCCACCGGGCCCGAGCCGATCGAGACGAGCGGCTGGATGGCGGGCACGACGAGCGAGACGTTGGCCATGTCGGTCGAGGCGGCCATCCGCTCATCGGCCGGCGTCACTTCAGGAAACATCCGGCCGAGTGCCTCCGCATTCCGCCGGTAGGACTCTGACAGGGGACCATCATGGCGGAACTCCGAGTACGCGGGCGAGGCCGTACCGATCGACAGCCGCGAGCCGGTCGCGACGGCACCCGCCTCGAAGCAGGCCCGCACCCGTGTCTCCAGAACCGACAACTCGGCGAGCGTCCGCGCCCGCACGTAGTAGTCCGCGGACGTGTGAGCGGGCACGACGTTGGGCACCTGACCGCCCTCGGTGACGATGCCGTGGATCCGCTGGTCCGCGGGCACGTGCTGGCGGAGCAGGCCGATGGCGACCTGCGCGACCGTCAGCGCGTCGGCGGCGTTGATCCCCTCCTCGGGGCAGGCCGAGGCGTGCGCGGGCCGGCCTTCGTACTCGACGTGCAGCTGCGCCCGGGCGAGAACGGGCGGGGCGAGCCGTTCGCGCGGCGCCGGGTGGACCATCATCGCCGCGTGCACGTCGTCGAACGCGCCACGTTCGATCATCAGGACCTTGCCGCCGCCGTTCTCCTCCGCGGGTGTGCCCAGCACCTTGACCGTGATCCCGAGGTCGTCGGCGACGCGGGCCAGGGCCAGCCCCGCGGCCACGGCGGCCGCGGCGATGACGTTGTGGCCACAGGCGTGGCCCACACCGGGCAGCGCGTCGTACTCGGCGCAGACACCGATCACCAGCGGCCCGCTCCCGGCCGTGGCGACGAACGCCGTGGGCAGGTCGCACACCCCGGCCCGTACGGCGAAGCCCCGCGAAGACAGCTCATCGGTCAGCCACGCACAGGCCCGCTCCTCCTCGAATCCCAGCTCGGGATGGGCGTGCAGCCGGTGGCTCAGCGCGACCAGACGATCCGCCTCCTGGTCGATCGCCGCCTTCGCGGCGGCCTTCGTTCGGTCATGCATGGCAGGGATTCTCTCCGCAATCAAGACTGTCCTAAAAAATCAGTGAGTGATATGAAATGTCGCACATTCTGCGCCTAAGGGCGAAACGCCGGGAGGTGGCATGGATGGCCTGATTGCAGTGGAAAGTCTGGCCGGCCCGACGAACGCGCCGAGCCGCCACCAGGCCCCCGCGGCCACCGTTGAGGAGTTCGCGGCCGGGCTCAACTCGCTGGCCCTCGGCGGCGCCGGGTGGCGGTCGATCCTGGCCCGGATCGCCGCGGAGACCGGCCGGGCCGCCCGCCTGATCGGCGTGCACGGCGGCGTCTTCTGCGCCACCGACGGCGGGGACGCGACGATGAGCCCGGCTGAGGTGGCCCGCGTCTTCGCCGAACCCGGGCCGGTCACGGTCTCCCTGGGAGACGGATGGACGGCCAGGGCACTGGCCGTGTGGGCCGCGCAGCGCCGGGTGGGCCTGCTGCTGCTCGCCGAACCCGTCGGCGAGCGGGCCCTGGCCTATCTCGATGCCTCGGCGACGGCTGTGGCGATCGAGGCGGTGCGGCGTGACGCGGCGGCGGCGGCGACGGCCGAGACCGCGAGCCGGCTCATCGACGAGTTGCGCTACGGGGCCCTGCGGAGTACCAACGAACTGACCCGCACGGCGGCCAGGTTCGGGCTCCGGCTCGACGAGCCGCACTCGGCGGCGGTCTTCGCCTACGACGGGTCCAACCGCCGCACCTGGTCCACCGCGCTGTCCTGGCTGGAGATGCCGGTGCGGCAGGAGGACGGCGAAGGCTGGACCGTGCTCTCCGGCGACATCCCCCGGGAGGTCACCCGGATCCGCGTCCGGCTCCAGGGCATGGTCGGCGACGGGACCGTGCTGGCCGCGACCGGGCCCGTGGTGACGGATCCCCGGGAGACCGCCCGGTCCTTCCGGGACGCCGAGACCGTGCTCGGCCTGCTCAGACGGAGAGCGGGCGAGACCGAGCTGCTCCACTCCACGCTCGGCCCGGCGCAACTGCTGCTGGCCGTACCGCCCGAACAGCTGAACGCGTTCGTCGAGCAGCAGCTTGGACCGATCCTCGACAAGCCGGAGCTGCTCCTCACCCTGAACGCGTGGCTGGCCACCCGGGGCAGCCGGGCGGCGGTCGCCGACCTGCTTCATCTGCACCGCAACTCGGTCGGCTACCGCGTCGGCCAGCTCCGCCAGCTGCTCAGCGCCGACCCGCTGGATCCGGAGACCGCCCACCGTCTCCGGACCGCCCTGACGGCCCGCGAGCTGCTGCACGTTTTCTCCGGAAGAGCCTCTTGAATCTTCTCACCTGCCCAACTTATGATCTGATTGTCAGACCAACAGACCAAAAGGCAATCTGGAGGCGGGCCAGATGGGGATCACCCGGATGAACCATGCGGTGCTGTACGTGCGGGACGCCCGCCGGACCGCGGACTTCTACCAGCGGGTGCTGGGCTTCAAGGTGATCATCGAGAGCCCGGCCGGCCAGTACATGTTCCTGCGCGCGCCCGACTCCGACAACCACCACGACCTGGCCCTGTTCACGATCGGATCGGCCGCGGGCGACTCCGCGGCGGGGCAGAGGACCGTGGGGCTCTACCACATCGCGTGGGAGGTGCCCACCCTGGAGGAACTGGCCGCGGTCGAAGAGCGGCTGACCCGCGAGGGTGCGCTCATCGGAGCCAGCGACCACGGCGCGAACAAGAGCCTGTACGCCAAGGACCCCGACGGTCTGGAGTTCGAGGTCATGTGGCTCGTCCCCGCCGAGTTCTGGGGCGATGAGGAGCACGAGGCGATCGTCCGGCCGCTCGACATCGCGGGTGAGCGGCGGCGCTTCGCCGCCCTGATGGGGGGTGGCAGGTCGTGACCCGGGCCAGGTTCGGGCCGGTTCCGGCCCGCCGGATGGTCTCCGAGGAGATCCGCGACGCGCTGCTGGAGAGCATCGAGACCGGCGCGCTGGCCCCGGGCACCCGCCTCCCCTCCGAGCGGGAGCTCTGCGAGGAGTTCGGCGTGGCCCGCACCTCGGTGCGGGAAGCGGTGCAGAGTCTGCTGGCGCTCGGACGCGTGCACAAGGTCGGCAACCGTTTCCACGTCGCCGAGAAGCTTCCGGAGATCAGCGTCGATCCCCGTAAGAGCCGGGTGCGCGAGCTGTTCGAATGCCGCAGGGTCATCGAGGTCTCGATCGCCCGCTTCGCCGCGTCCCGGGCGACCTCCGCGGAACGCGACGAGCTGCTCCGGATGGCTGATTCCTTCACCGGGGAGATGTCGTTGGAGGAGTTCCGCGGTTCCGACCGGCTCTTCCACTGGACGGTCGCCCGCGCCTGCGGCAACCCGACCCTGCAGGAGCTGTACGGCAAGGTCCTCGATGGCGTCTTCGCCTCCGAGGAGTTCCGTACGCTGCTGGACTCCTCCACCAACGTGGAAGCCGTACGCGAGGTCATCACCGAGGCGTGCGCCGCCCACCGGCGCATCGCCGAGGCCATCCAGGCCGGCGATGAGGACTGCGCGGCCCAGGCCGCCGAGTTCCACCTCAGCCAGGTCGAGCATTCCATGATCGCCCGGATGGTCTGAACCCCCCGACGACGGAGAGAGCATGACCGAACACGTTTGGCGCTTCGACGACGACGCCTTCAAGGAGATCAAGCCGGGCTTCAGACGCCGCATCTACACCGGCGACGACCTGATGCTGACCATGTGGCGGATCCGCGAGGGCGTCGGGCCGACGCCGTACGACTGCCACCCCGACAACGAGCAGTTCGGCGTCATCATCAAGGGCCAGTTGGACTTCCGCATCGGCTCGGACGAGCGACGGGTGCTGGGGCCCGGCGACGTCTACTGGGCCCCCAAGAGCTTCCTGCACGGGGACAGCCGTTTCATCGGCGACCCCGAACACGGAGAGACCTGGATCCTCGACATCTTCACCCCTCCCCGCGAGGACTACCGGAACGGATAGGAGACCCCCAATGAATCTTGGCAGCCTGCTGATCGGCTCTTCCGCCGTCGAGACGATGAAGGAGTGGTACCGCGCCGCGTTCGACGTCAAGGAGAACGAGATGGGCGCCTTCGCGTTCGGTTCGACGCAGCTGTTCATCGAGGAGCACAGCGAGGTCAGCGGACCGACGAAGGAGCCCGCGCGCGTCGTCCTCAACCTGGACGTGGAGGACTGCCGTGCGATCGAGGCGCACCTGAAGACGCTGGACGTCACGTGGGTGCGCGAGGTGGAGCAGATGCCGTTCGGCCTCATCGGCACCGTCGCTGACCCCGACGGCAACTACGTCCAGATCATCCAGTGGGGCGCCGCCCCCGAGTCACACAAGGAGTGAATCGCCCTCCGCGCTTCGGAGGCAACGCGATGAACACTTCGGCACGGGCTACCCTCGCGATCATTCCCGTTCCGAAGCCGCTGCTCACCGCCCGCGGTGGCAGCGGCTTCGGAACGGAGGACGGCGGCTCCTCGATCGCGGGCAAAGGGCAGCCGGACGTCAACGGGGATGGGACGGGCGTCATCGGGGTCACGTGCCCCGGCGACATCCATGACAACAGCTACTACCAGAGCTTCGCCGACGACGCGAACAAGATCGACCAGGCAGGCGGCTGGGAGATCCGCACGATCGACAGGCTCAATCCGGCCGACGCGGTCAATCAGGCACGCGATCCGGCCCACCCTCCTCACCCGTACGACATGACTCGTCCGGCCAGCCCGGACCGTGAAGGGCAGGACACGTGAAGAAGTGGTCCAACGCCGTCCTGGCGATAACCGTCGCGTCAGGCCTGCTTCTGACAGGCTGCGGCAGCACGCTCTCGGCCTCCGCCAACGGGACGGCCGGTCAGCAGCCCGACGTCAACGGTGACGGCAAGGTCGTCATCGGGGTCATGAGCCCCGGTGACAGCAAGGACAACGGGTACTACCAGAGCCTCGTCGACGAGGCCACGACGTTCGCCAAGACGCAGGGCTGGAACGTCATCACCCTGGACAAGATCAACCCTTCGGACAGCATCAGCCAGGCCAAGAACCTGTGCCGCCAGTCCGTCGACCTCATCGCCGTCGGTGCCAGCGAGCTCAAGGACGCGCTCAGCGCGGCGCCGGAGCCCGTGTGCAAGGGCGTCCACTGGTACATCAACGGCGGGGTCGGCGTCGAGCAGACCGAGTACTTCGCGCAGTCCCAGGAGAACGTCAAGGAGATCCTCTTCGCCGGCGGCCTGGCGACGGGCCTGCTGCTCAAGAAGAGCGGATCCACGAAGGCGGGCTTCATCACCGGTCCCGAACTCGACTTCTCCAAGCAGGCGGCCGCGGGCTTCAGCGCCGGTATGCAGGCCGTCGTCCCCGAGGCCACGCTCGTCACGACCTACACGGGCGACCTCAACGACTCCGGCAAGGCGCGCGAAGCCGCCCAGGCGCAGATCTCCCTTGGCGTCAAGGTCATCTACCCCTACCTCGGTGGCGCGACCGACGCGGTCGCCTCCCTCGCTCGTGACAACCAGGTCTACACGCTCACCCCGGGTACCGACCGGTGCGCCGACAGCGTCGGCTTCGACATCTCCATGGTCTTCAGCCCGGGAGCGTACCTCGCGGCCGCCCTCAAGGAGTTCCAGAAGGGCACCCTCAAGATGGGTCAGGCCCGAATGTGGAGAATCGGGGTGGACGACGTTCCGACCATTGTGATGTGCGGCGAGCACGCCGACCTGCAACCCCAGGTGGACCAGTTCATGGCCGATGTCGCGGCGGGCAAGTACGACGTCGAGGCGCTGGTCGGCGCCTCCGCGAAGTAGCCGCCACCATGCGGCCGGAACTCCTCGGGACCTCCCCAGTGCATGGGGAGGTTCCCCCGGCGGTCGAGCTACGCGGAATCACCAAGCGCTACGGCACGACGATCGCCTGCGATGATGTCCACCTCTCGGTCGCTTCTGGCGAGATCCATGGGCTGCTCGGCCAGAACGGCGCGGGCAAGAGCACTCTGGTGAAGATCCTGCTCGGGCTGGCCGGCCGGGACGCAGGGCAGATCCTGCTGCACGGCCGGCCCACCGAGATCCCCGACCCGTTCGCAGCCGCAGAGCTCGGACTGGCGATGGTCCACCAGCACTTCAGCCTGGTGAATGAGCTGACGGTGTGGGAGAACGTCACCCTCGGAGACACCGGCAGACCCGACGCCGATGCGACGTGCGAACTCGTCCGCTCTATCGGCGAGCGCTACGGTCTGGTCGTCGACCCGCTCGCCAAGGTCGAGGACCTCTCGACCGGGCAGCGTCAACGCGTCGAGATCATCAAGTGTCTGCGGCGTGACCCCAGCATCCTCATCCTCGACGAACCGACCTCGGTGCTCACCCTGGGCGACTCGCGGGAGCTGTTCTCAGTTCTGCGCAGGGTCGCCCAGGACGAACAGCGCACTGTCATCCTGATCAGTCACAAGCTCGATGAGATCCTCAACGCGACCGACCGGGTCACGATCATGCGGTCGGGCCGGGTGGTCGCACAGCGGCGGACCGCCGAGACCGACGAACGCGAGCTCGCCCGCGAGATGGTGGGCCGTGAACTGTCCAAGTGGGTGGCCGCATCCGCGCTCGGTGATCTGGACGCCCTCGTCGACCCCGGTCTGTCGAAGGACCCGGCGATGTTCACCGCGCTCCGGCCGAGCGAGGACCAGCCGGCGGTCCGCATGCGGATCGACGCCGCGGTCGCGAACAGGGACGGTCGACCGCTGCTGCAGGGTCTGACGCTGGAACTGCGCGCCGGGGAGATCCTCGGGCTCGCCGGAATCGAGGGAAACGGCCAGCACGCGCTGGGCGATCTGCTCTCAAGCCTTCTCCCACTCGACTCCGGCGAAGTCAGGGTCGACGGAACCCCGGTCCCGGCCGGGCGGCCGGGCGCGATGCACCACGCGGGGATCGGAGTGATCCCCGAGGACCGTCACCAGTCCGGTTGCGTGCTGGACATGTCCGTGGCCGAGAACCTCGTCCTTTCCGCTGTGCCGACGGTCAGCCGCCGCGGGTTCGTCAGCAGGAGACGGATGCGCGAGCGGGCGGAGGAGCTCATCGAGCGCTTCGCGATCGCCACTCCCTCTCCCGACACGCCGATGCGCGCCCTCTCCGGCGGCAACCAGCAGAAGGTCGTCCTGGCCAGGGAACTGTCCCAGCAGCCGAAGATCCTCGTCGCCGCCTACCCAACCCGCGGGCTGGACATCGGCGCGATCGAGTACATGACCGAACAGCTGCACGAAGCATCCCGGGCGGGCATCGCGGTGCTGCTGATCTCCACCGAGCTGGAGGAGATCCTCACCCTCTCCCACCGGGTAGCGGTCATCCACCGCGGCGCCGTGGTCGGGGAGATGCCGCGCATGGACGTCGATATCGAACGCCTCGGGATGCTCATGGGAGGGCAGGAAGCTTGAGCGACACCACCGTCCTGGCGGAGGAACGGACCGCCGCCCCCCGAAGTCACGCTTCTCCCCACCTCCGATTGTGGCTCAAGGGTTACCCGACTTTACTCACCTACCTCGCCTCGCTCTCGGTCGCGCTGGGCATCTCCGCCTCGCTGGTGATGATGACCGGGGTCTCACCCTGGGCCGCGGTCGTCGCACTCTACGAGGGCAGCCTCAGCACCCCCGCCTCCGTCGGCCTCGCCCTGGACAAGGCCGCGCCGCTGCTGATCGTCGCGGCAGGCACGGTGATCGCCGCCCGCGCCGGGCTGTTCAACATCGGCCAGGAGGGACAGCTCACCGTCGGCGCCACCGCCGCGTGCGCCGTCGCGATCTTCGTGCCCGGTCCCGGACCGCTGGTGCTGGTGCTGTCCCTGATCGGGGGGGCGCTGGCTGGGGCGGCGTGGGCGGGCATCGCCGCGCTGCTGTTCTACAAGGCCGGAGTCCCCATCGTCATCGGCACCCTGTTGCTGGTGTTCATCGCCGTTCAAGTGGTGTTCTTCGCCGTCACCCAGCCCTGGCTGCTGCAAGAGTCCGGTCCCGAGGGCGACGTGATGTCCCCCCAGTCCGACCTGCTGCGCACCGAGGTCTGGCTCCCCCATATCGGGGAGTACCCCGGTCTGAACTTCACCAGCGGTGTGCTCATCGCGCTGGCCCTCACCGTGATCGTCGCGGTTCTGCTGCGGCACAGCGTGTGGGGCTTCAAGATGAAGATGCTCGGGATGAACAAGCTGGCCGCTCGTCGTGCGGGCATCAGCGCGGCCGTCCTGGGTGGCACGGCACTGCTGTGGTCAGGGGCCTTCGCCGGGCTCGGCGGGGCGGTGCTGCTCACCGGCGGCAACCACCGGCTGCAGCCGGGCATCTCCGAAAACGGCGGCTGGGACGGCCTGCTCGTCGCGCTCGTCGCCAGGGAGAACCCCGTCCTCGCCATACCGGTGGCGTTCTTCTTCGGCATCCTCCGTGCCGGCGGCGGTTTCCTTGCCTCCACCGGGGTGCCGCGCTACCTCGTCGATGTGGTCACGGCCGTCCTCGTCCTGGCCGTCGCCTTTCCCCCGGCGTTCCGGATCCTGCGCCGCGAATGGCGAGCCAGGGCCGCCGCGCGGGCGCTGGCCGTGGAAGGGAAAGGGATGGCGGCATGATCGACGCGCTCACGCTCGTCCTGGCCAGTTCCATCCGGCTGGCGCTCCCGTTGGCGTTCGCCGCCTGCGGGGAGTACATCGCCGAACGCTCCGGGACGATCAACATCTCGATCGAGGCGATGATGCTCGGCGGCGCGTTCTCGGCCGTCCTGGGCGCCTCGATCACCGGTTCTCCGGCCGTCGGGCTGATATGCGGTGTGCTCACCGGGCTCCTGATCGGCTTCGTGCACGCCAACTTCAGCCACCGCCTCACGGTCAACACCTACGTCGTCGGCCTGACGCTGAACCTTCTCGTGCTCGGCTTGACCAGCTTCCTGTTCGACCTCGTCACCCTGGTGCCCTCCCAGGTGTCGGTGTTGGCCATCCCCCTGCTGGCCGACATCCCGGTGATCGGCCCGGCGCTGTTCGCCCAGCGGTGGCCCGCCTACCTGGTGTGGTTGCTACTCCCGGCGATCTGGTACGCGATGTACCGCACGCGGTGGGGTCTGCAGATGCGCGCGACCGGGGAGAATCCCTCCGCGGTCGACGCCACCGGGATCGACGTCAACAAGCGACGCCGGGAGGGACTGCTGCTCTGCGGCCTGCTCGCCGGCCTCGGCGGCGCCTACCTCTCGGTCGGTGAGGTCGGGATGTTCAACCAGAACATGACCTCGGGCCGCGGCTACGTCGTCATCGCCGCGGTCATCTTCGGCGCGTGGACGCTGCGCGGCGCGATGGCGGGTTGCCTGGTCTTCGGAGCGGCCGACGCGATGCGGCTCGCGCTGCCCGCGCTCGGTGTGCAGCTCAACCCGCAGTTGCTGATCGCCTCGCCCTACATCCTGGCGCTGCTCGCGATGGTCCTGTTCGCCAGGAACAACCGTAGCCCGTCCGCGTACGGCAAGCCGTTCACCCGCGGCCTGCCCTGATCACCCTTCCGGAGGAACATCATGAAGGCTGTCGTCCAGAAGGCACTCGGCGGGGTCGAGGTCCTGGAGCACGTCGACATCGCCGATCCCGTCCCCGAAGCCGGCGAGGTAATCGTCCAGGTCGACGCGGTGGCACTGAACAGGCTCGACGTCCTGCAACGCCAGGGCGCCACCACCATGCCTGGGTTCGCGCTGCCGCACATCCCGGGCATGGACGTCGCCGGGACCGTCGTCGACGCCGGAGCGGGCGTCGATCGGGCACGGATCGGGCAGCGGGTCGTGGTCAACCCGGCGATCACGTGCGGCCACTGCCCGTTCTGCCGCCGCGGCGACGACGGCCTGTGCGACGCCAAGGCCGTCGTCGGCGGGAACCGGCCCGGCGGATATGGCGCGCTGTGCGCGGTGCCCGCCACGAACGCCTATCTCGTTCCCGACCACATCGACCTCGCCGAGGCCGCCGCCATGCCGACCGTCTACTCGCTGGCCTGGTACGCGCTGTTCACGACCGGCGGACTCACCGTCGGCGAGACCCTGCTCGTGCATGCCGCCGCCAGCGGCGTGACCACCGCGGCGGTCCAGCTCGCCACCCGGGCGGGCGCTCGGGTGATCGTCACCGGCCGCTCGGAGGCCGAACTGGAGCACGGCCTCCACTCCGGGGCACACGCCACGATCAACACCAGCACCGAGGACCTCGTCGCGGCCGTGCAGGAACTGACCGGCGGCGTGGGCGCGGACATGGTGCTCGACCATCTCGGCCCGGCGCTGTTCGACGAATCGATCCAGGCCCTGCGACCGCGAGGCAGGCTGGTCTTCTGCGGGACCACCACAGGCAACAGCACCGAACTGCGGCTGGCCCAGGCCTATCGGCGCGGGATCCGGCTGCTGGGCTCGGAGAGCTACGGGTCAGCTGACTTCGCGGCCATGCTGCGCTTCTGTTGGTCGGCCGGCCTGGGCTCGATCGTCGACCGGCAGATGTCGATCAGCGATGCACCCCGTGCCCATCAGCTCATGGAGGACGGCGCGCTACGCGGCAAGCTGATCCTCCGCCACTGATTCCCCGGTTCGAGCCGGCCCCTGGAGAAAGGATTCGATATGAGCACCGGCAACAGCGTCCTCACCCACATCGCACTGCCCGTCCGCAACCTCGACGCGCAGCTGGAGTTCTACGCCAAGTACACGAACATGAAGGTCATCCACCAGCGGGTGGACGAGCAGACGAAGCTGCGCACCGCCTGGATCGCCAACGAGCGCGACGTCACCGAGGAGGCCGCCCGGTTCGTCATCGTGCTCATCGAGGGATCTCTCCCCCGGCAGGTCGTCGGCGAGACGATGGAGGAGCAGTACACCTTCCTCACCTCCATCAGTCACCTCGGAATCTCCGTCGACTCGCGCGACGACGTCGACCGCATCGCCGACATGGCACGTGAAGACGGGATCCTGCTGCTCGGCCCCATGTACCGCAACGAGGTCGTGGGCTATATCTGCTTCGTCCGCGACCCCGATGGCAACAACGTCGAGTTCTCGGTCGAGCAGGTCCTGGGTTGACCTACGTCGCGGAGCCGTGCACGCGGGTCATGCACGGCTTCCTCGACGCCCTCACCACCGGCGATCCCGACCGGATCGCGGCACGGGTGACCGGGGACTTCCAACGGGACGGAGAGGACTTCCGGTGCCGGGTGCGTGAGGCCCTGTGACGCAGGCGGATCTGATCGTGTGCGGCTCCGCCGTGGTCACGATGAACGCCGAGCGGGAGATCCTCCTCGATGGCGGCGTCGCCGTGCGGAAAGACCTGATCATCGCGGTCGGCCCGGCCCGTGACCTGCGGGAACGGTGGCCACACGCGCGGGTGCTCGAGCGCCCTGACTCCATCGTCACACCCGGCCTGATCAACGTTCATCAGCACCTGACCGGGGATCCGCTGTTGCGAAGCTGCATCCCCGACCGGCTGCCCCCCGGCGCGTCGATCCGGGACTGGTCCCTGCCGCTGTATGCCACGCACACCCCCGAGCACGATGAGGTCGCGGCCACCGTGGGGGCTCTGGACTGCCTGCGCAACGGGGTCACCACCGTGATCGAAGCCGGCACCGTGGCCCACCCCGCCCGCGCAGCGGCGGGCATGCACGCCGCGGGTATCCGCGGATCCGTCGGCACCTGGGGCTGGGACGTTCCGGACGTCCCATTCACCGCGGACGTCCCAGAAGTTCTGGCCCGCCAGCGAGACGTGCTGGAGCGTTTCCCCGCAGGGGGGCGCGTGGAGGGGTGGGTGACCCTCGTGGGCCATGACCTCGCTTCCGACGCTCTGCTCACGGCCGCGGCCGACCTCGCCCGCGACAGCGGCGCGCGTATGACCATGCATCTGTCCCCCAGCGCGGCCGATCCCGCCGCCTATCTGCGCCGCGTCGGCCGTCGCCCGGTCGTGCACCTGGACCGGTTCGGCGTGCTGGGCCCACATCTGCTGCTGAGCCACGCCGTCTGGCTCGACGACGAGGAACTCGACGCCCTCGCCGGATCCGGTACGTCGGTCGCCTACTGCCCGTGGGCGTACCTGCGCCTGGGCCAGGGGGTGACCGGCGCGGGCAGGCATGCCGAGATGTCCGCGCGGGGCATACCGATCGGCCTGGGCGGGGACTCCGCCAACGCCGGCGACCACTGCGACATGCTGAAGGCGGCCGCCCTCGCCGCCGGACTGGTCCGTGACACCCGGACCGACCCCCAGATCTTCGGCGCGCACGACGCGTTCGAGTGGGCGACCGTCACGGGCGCGGTCGCGGCGGGCATGGGCGGCCGCATCGGATCGCTGGAGCCGGGCAAGCTCGCCGACCTCGTCGTGCACGACGCCGGCAGGTCCGGGTGGCCGTCGGCGGCCGATCCGGTCCTCGCCCTGGTCTGGGGCGGCGACGGGCGAACCGTCCGCGACGTCGTCGTCGGCGGTGAGCCGGTGCTCCGCGGGGGCCGCTCGACCCGCATCGACGAGCCGGAGTTGCAGGAGCGGGGCCGGCGCGTCGCCGCCGATACGCTCGCCGCGGCAGGGATCATCGTTCCCTCCCGCTGGCCCTTGCGACGCTGAACCGACGCCGCTCGATGGCGTTGGCGGCTTTCCTGCTGCGTGAAGCCGGCCGGCACCCGGCCGCGTCGCAGGCCGAGGCCGGCGCCTACTCGCGCCGCGGCCTTTTTCCGCAGGCCAGGGCCCAGCGGTGCCGGGTCCGCCGCTGATGCCGCGGCTTCTCCAATCAAGTGCGTTGGGTCTCGACCCGAGCATGGAGCCTGGGTTCGTACCTGTGGATCAAGGCTCTTCAGGCGGCCGCTGAGTGTGCGTCGCCGGAGGGAGCTTCGTCGGCGGCACCGTCACCGTGCCCCAGGGCGACTCAACGGGTGCGGGGGGCAGTACGTGCCCCGGATCTTTGGGCTGCGGGCACATGGAGGCCGCCGGCGGCCCGGACATAGCGTTCGGACATCGACACCAGAGCTGATTGAGCAGGACAGGAGGCACCTCTTGCTCGCAGACCAGGCGGCGGAACACGCCCTGCACGAACGGGTCGTACAGCGACAGGGCGAGTGGGCGCGCGAGTCCCGCGGACTCGTGGACCCTCCGCTTCCGAGCGACATGTTGCAACCGTGGGAGATCTGGGACAGGGACCTCTTCGATCTCGAGATGATCCGCGTCTTCGGACGGTCGTGGGTGTGGCTCGGCGACACCGAGGACCTGGAGAAGCCCGGCGACTACATCACCGGCCGCATCGGCGCCCAGCCGGTCGTGGTGATCCGTCAGCAGGACGGCTCGGTCAAGGGCTTCCTCAACAACTGCCGGCACCGCGCGGCCGGACTGGCCTTCGAACCGGCCGGGCACTGCAACGCGCTGGCCTGCCCATATCACGCGTGGACGTACGCGATCGACGGCAAGCTCCTGAGCATCCCCGATATGGATCGCATGTACGGCCCGGACTTCCCGAAGGAGGAGTACGGCCTGGTCCCGATCCGGATCAAGGTCGCCTTCGGCAAGCTGGTCTTCGGCTGCCTGTCGCGCAGGGCGCCGGCCTTCGACGAGTGGATCGCGCCGCTGCTTCCCCGCTACGAACAGTACAAGATCCACACCTACCGGCGATACCACCGGGAGCTCGATGACGTCTATCCGATCAACTGGAAGGCCTTCGTCGAGAACTCCAACGACGACTACCACGTCCGGTTCGTGCATCGGCGGCTGAACAAGGTACGGAAGCAGATGGACACGATCGTGCGTTTCGAGGGCCGCACGACCAGCGGGTACAAGCCCCATTCCGACAGCTTCGACATGTCGGCCGGCCGTACCGACCTGAACGACAGGGACCTGCGCGGCAGCTACGCCGAGTTCATCTACCCGAACCTCACGCCGCTGCCGTACGCGTCTCAGCTGATCATGGTCAGGGTCGACCCGCTCGCGCCGGATCGCTCACGGATCTTCTCCCGGATCTACGGGCTCACCGACGACATCGAGCTGCAGAACCGGGAGCTGGACGGTCTCGCGCAGACCAACAAGGAGGACACCGACATGGTGACCCAGCTCATGGAGAATCTGCGCTCGCCCTTCTACCGAGTGGGTCCGCCCAGCGCCTGGGAGGGGAGGGCCCAGCACATGATGCGGATGATTCGGCAGGACGTCGCGACCCCGCTGGACCCCGACGAGTTCGACGGACCCGTGGACAAGGACTGAAGGAGGCACGACATGCTCGGCAAGACGCTCACCGAGGCGCGCTGGACGCACATCGCACTGCCCAGCTGCGACCTGGACAAGGCGATCGAGTTCTACACCACCATGACCCCGCTGGTGGTGGCCGCCAGGCACAAGGACAAGGACGGGCGCACCGCCTGGCTCTCCAATGACAAGCAGGTGGAGACGCCGTTCGTGCTCGTGCTAGTGGAATTCATCAAGGACAAGGGCAAGCAGCAGCCGCAGCTCACGCCCTTCGCACACCTCGGCATGGAGGTGCCGAACCGCGAGGACGTCGACCGGATCGCGGCCGAGGCCCGCGAGATGGGCTGTCTGCACTGGGAGCCCATGGACATGCCCGACCCTGTCGGCTACATCTGCGCGCTGAAGGACCCCGACGGCAACGTCGTGGAGATCTCGCACAACCAGAAGGTCTTCGAAGAGATCCGCACGCTATGGGGCGAATGACCCGGCAGGTGGTTGAGCGCTACATCCAGGCGCTCAACCACCACGACCCCGATGCGATCGCGGCCTGCGTCACCCCCGACTTTCACAACGAGCACACCTCGGTGGCCGGGACCAGCCTGCGCGGCAGAGATGCCTACCGTGAGCGGCTGCCGACCTTCCTCGGACAGTTCACGGACCTCCGGTACGAGATCGAGGACCTGATCGTGGACGGGTGGCGGGCGGCCGTGCCGTACCGGATGAGCTTCCACCACGACGGTCGGCCCGTGGTGATCCGCGGGATGTTCCGGTTCACGGTCGCCGACGGCCTGATCGCCCATCGGGTCGACTACTGGGACGGCGCGGACTTCGCACGTCAGACCTCCTGAGCGCGCCGGCTCTCCCGAGCGCGCCCCTCCTGAGAAAGGAAATCCAGCCTTGCTCAACGCCTCCGCCATCGGGGCGGGCAAGCTCCGCCGCATGCGCCGCATGTTCGGCGCCGACGGCCGCAGCGTCTTCGTCGCGATCGACCACGCGGCGTACATGGGAGAGGGCCCGCCGCTCGGCGAGCCCCTGCACGAGATCGCGGCCGGACGGCCCGACGGCGTGCTGGCCACCTGGCACCTCGCCCGCGCCCACGCCAGTGTCTTCGCCCAGTCGGGGCTCGTGCTCCGGGTGGACGGCGGCTCCTCCGAACTCGGCGAGCGCGGGGCGGGCGATTCCAACCAGATCCTGCACCGCCCCGAGGAGGCATTGAAGGCCGGTGCCGACTGCCTGGTCGTGCTCGCGTTCCCCGGCGCGCCCGACGAGGATCTGTCGCTGACCCGGCTCGCCCGTCTCTGCTCGGAGGCCGAGATGCTCGGCCTGCCGGTCATGGCCGAGATGATCCCCGGCGGCTGGGGCCAGGCCGTCCCGTGGACGGTCGAGAACGTCGCCCGGGCCGCGCGCATCGGCGCAGAGCTGGGCGCGGATATCGTCAAGACCGTCTGCCCCGGACCGACCGAGGAGTTCGCGGCCGTCGTGGCGGCCTGCCCGGTCCCGGTCGTGGCGCTCGGCGGCCCGAAGATGAAGACCGAGGACGATGTCGTGGCGCTCGCCCGCGGCGTGGTCGAGGCGGGTGCGGCGGGTGTGGCCTTCGGCCGCAACGTCTGGGGATCGGAAAAGCCGCGGCAGCTGGTGGAGCGGCTGCGCGAGGCCGTGCACGGGGCTTGACGGCGATGAAGCAGGTCCAGCAGCTCGACCGGGTGATCATTCGGTTCGCGGGCGACTCAGGGGACGGGATACAGCTCACCGGCGGCCGGTTCGCTTCCGAAACCGCGCGCTTCGGCAATGACCTGGCGACGTTCCCCGACTTCCCGGCGGAGATCCGCGCCCCCGCCGGGACCCTTCCCGGCGTCTCCAGCTTCCAGCTCCACTTCGCCGACCACGACATCCTCACCCCGGGCGACGCGCCCGACGTGCTGGTGGCGTTGAACCCGGCCGCTCTCAGAGCCAACCTCACGGAACTGCCACGCGGCGCACGGATCATCGTGGACACCTTCGAGTTCACCACGCGGAACCTCGCCAAGGCCGGATACCCGGCGAATCCCCTGGAGGACGGATCGCTGGACGGCTACGCCGTACACGCACTCGATCTGACCTCGCTCACGGTGGGGGCGGTGCAGGCCTACGGGCTGTCCCGCAAGGACGCCGCACGGGCGAAGAACATGTTCGCGCTGGGCCTGCTGTCCTGGCTCTTCGGCCGGCCGGTCACCGCCACGGTCGAGTTCCTGGAACGCAAGTTCGCGAGCAGGATCGACGTGCGGGACGCCAACATCGCGGCGTTCCGGGCGGGCTGGAACTTCGGGGAGACGACCGAGGACTTCGCGGTCTCCTACCAGGTCAGGACGGCGCCGCTGCCCGCTGGCCGTTATCGCAACATTTCCGGAAATGTCGCCCTGGCGTACGGCCTGATCGCGGCGTCACGTCGAAGCGGGCTGCCGCTCTTCCTCGGCGCGTACCCGATCACCCCGGCCTCCGACATCCTCCACGAGCTGTCCAGGCACAAGAGCTTCGGCGTGCGCACCTTCCAGGCCGAGGACGAGATCGCCGGGGTCGGCGCGTCCCTCGGTGCGTCATACGGCGGCGCCCTCGGGGTCACCGTGACCTCGGGGCCGGGCGTGGCGCTGAAGGCCGAGACGATCGGCCTGGGCGTGGCCGTGGAACTGCCGCTCGTCGTCGTGGATGTGCAGCGGGCCGGGCCCTCGACCGGCATGCCGACCAAGACCGAGCAGGCGGACCTGCTGATGGCCCTGTTCGGCCGGAACGGAGAGTCACCGCTCCCGGTGGTCGCCGCGAAATCGCCGAGCGACTGCTTCGACGCGGCGCTGGAGGCGGCCAGGATCGCGCTGAAGTACCGCACGCCGGTGCTGCTGCTCTCGGACGGCTACCTGGCCAACGGCTCCGAACCCTGGCGCATCCCGCACATAAATGAGTTGCCGGATATTTCCGTCGAATTTGCGGCACCGCAAGTTGACGATTTCCTGCCGTTCTCCCGCGACCCCGACACCTTGGCCCGGCCCTGGGCGGTCCCCGGAACCCCCGGCCTCGAACACCGGATCGGCGGCATCGAGAAGGCCGACGGCACCGGGAACATCTCCTACGATCCGGACAACCACGAGCGGATGGTACGGCTGCGCCAGGCCAAGATCGACGGTATCGACGTGCCCGACCTGGCCGTGGACGACCCCGACGGCGACGCCCGGGTGCTCGTGCTCGGCTGGGGGTCGACCTACGGCCCGATCGCGGCGGCCGTGCGCAGGGTCAGGAAGGCCGGGGGCAAGGTCGCCCAGGCTCACCTGCGGCACCTCAACCCCTTCCCCGCCAACACCGGCGACGTGCTGCGGGCCTACGACCGGGTGCTGGTCCCCGAGCTCAACCTCGGCCAGCTCGCCCTGCTGCTACGGGGCCGGTACCTGGTGGACGCGATCTCCTACAACCGTGTCAGGGGCCTGCCGTTCAAGGCCGAGGAGCTGGCCACGGTCATCGAGGAGGTGATCGCGTCGTGACCCTCACGGCGAAGGATTTCAAGTCCGACCAGGAGGTGCGGTGGTGCCCCGGCTGCGGGGACTACGCGATCCTCGCCGCGGTGCAGGGCTTCCTGCCCGAGTTGGGCGTCCCCCGGGAGCGCATCGTGTTCGTCTCGGGCATCGGGTGCTCCTCCCGCTTCCCCTACTACCTGAACACCTACGGCTTCCACTCGATCCACGGCCGCGCCCCGGCGATCGCCACGGGCCTGGCGGCATCCCGCCCGGATCTGTCGGTCTGGGTGATCACCGGTGACGGCGACGGGCTCTCGATCGGCGGTAACCACCTGATCCACGCGCTGCGCCGCAACGTCAACCTGAACATCCTGCTGTTCAACAACCGGATCTACGGGCTGACCAAGGGCCAGTATTCCCCGACCTCCGAAATTGGGAAAATCACGAAATCAACGCCTATAGGGTCCATTGACCGGCCGCTCAACCCGATCTCCCTCGCCCTCGGTGCCGAGGCCACCTTCGTCGCACGCACGATCGACTCCGATCGCAGGCACCTGCAGAGCGTGTTGCGCCGGGCCGCCGCCCACCGCGGCACCTCGTTCGTGGAGATCTACCAGAACTGCCCCATCTTCAACGACGGCGCTTTCGACGAACTCAAGCGGAACGACCTGTTCCGGCACGTCGAGCCCACCGACGACCTCGCTGAGGCGTTCGCGCTCTCCCGCATGGACGACCCCACCCCGATCGGCGTCTTCCGCGACGTCGACCGGCCTTCCTATGACGAGCTCATGGCCGAGCAGCTCGGCCGGGCCGTACAGATCCACGGCGAGGGCGACCTCGCCGCCCTGCTCACCGGTCCCGACACCTGGACCATCACCGAGGGGAACGCAAGGAGTGACTGACTGGAGACTCGCCGTCGACATCGGCGGCACCTTTACCGACATCGTCCTGCTGGACGCCGATTCCGGGCGAGTGGTCGTGGAGAAGACGCTGACCACGCCCTCGGCTCCGCTCGGCGGCGTGCGGGACGGCGTGACCTCGGCGCTCGCCAAGGCCGGGATCGAGCCGAGTGACATCACCCGGCCCATCGTCCACGCGACCACACTGATCACCAACGCGCTCATCGAGGGCAAGACCGGCCGCGCGGCGCTCGTCACCACCAAGGGTTTCGGCGACACGCTGGAGATCCGCACCGAGCACCGCTACGACATGTACGACATGCAGATCGAGTTCCCGGCCTCGCCCATCCCGCGCGAGCTGGTCTTCGAGATCGACGAGCGCACGACCGCCACCGGGGAGGTACGCCTCGCGCCGGGCGAGGACGAACTCGACGTGCTGGCGCGGCGGATGAGCGGCGTCGAGGCCGTCGCGGTCTGCCTGCTCAACTCTTATGCCAATGCAGACAACGAGCGGCTGGTCGCCGAGGGCCTGGCCAAACGGCTCGGTGTGCCGGTCTGCGCCTCCTATGAGGTGAGTCCGCAGATCCGCGAGTACCCCCGGATGATCACCACGGCCTGCAACGCGGCGACCATGCCGGTGATCGGCCCCTACCTGGAGGAGCTGGAGCGCTGGCTGCGCGACAGTGGGTTCGGCGCCTCGGTGCTGATGATGCTCTCCAACGGCGGCGTGATCTCGGCGGCCGACGCGCGCAAGGTGCCGATCCGGCTGGTGGAGTCGGGCCCGGCGGCGGGCGCGCTGGCAGGGGTCTGGTACGCCCGGCGGCTCGCAGAGGAGCGGCTGTTCTGCTTCGACCTGGGCGGCACCACGGCCAAGTCCTGCCTGATCGAGGAGTACCAGCCCGAGCTGACCAACGAGTTCGAGGTCGCCCGCGTCTACCGGTTCAAGAAGGGCTCGGGCTACCCCTGCTCGGTGCCGTCGGTGGACCTGGTGGAGATCGGGGCGGGCGGCGGCAGCCTGGCCCGCATCGACGACCTCGGCCTGCTCAAGGTCGGACCCGACTCGGCCGGCGCGGACCCGGGCCCGGTGGCCTACGCCCGGGGCGGCACCACTCCCGCCACCACGGACGCCGACCTGGTCATGGGGCTGCTCGACCCGGCCTACTTCCTCGGCGGTGAGATGCCGCTCGACCTGGAGCGGGCGCGCCAGGCGTTCCAGCCGCTCGCCGACGGCATGGGAACCGGCGTCGACGAGGCCGCAGTGGGCGTCTACGAGGTCATCAACCAGAACATGGCCGCCGCGGCGCGCATGCACGCCGTCGAACGCGGCATCGACCTGCGCGGCGTCTCACTGATCGCGTTCGGCGGCGCCGGTCCCGTACACGCCTGCGGGGTCGCCGCCCTGCTGGAAGCCCCCCGGGTGATCTTCCCGGTGAACGCGAGCGTGCTGTCGGCATTCGGCACACTGGTCAGCCCGGTCCGCATCGACCTGGCCCGCAGCATGGTCCGGGTGCTGAACGCCGCCGCGGACGGGGACCGCGACGCGCTGCTCGACGAGATGCGCGACGAGGGCCGCCGCATCCTCGCCGCGGCGGGGGCCGACATCGAGAACGTGCGGTTCCGCTACGGCCTCGACGCCCGCTACGCCGGCCAGGGCAACGAGATCACCGTCTGGGTCGGCGAGGGCGACGCGTGGCCGGTCACCTCGGAGGAGACCGCCGAGCGCTTCCACCAGGCGTACGAGCGGGTGTACGGCCTGCGCATCCCGGACGTGGACGTGGAGGTCGTGACCTGGCGCGTCGCCGCCTGGTCGGACGCACCGCCGTTCGAGGTGCCCACCCTGCCGGCCGGTTCGGGCACGGCGACGCCGTACGGCACCCGCCTGGCCCGCTTCCGCCGCGGCGAACCGCCCCGTGAGGTCCCCGTCTACCGCCGGGCCTCCCTCGGCGCCGGCGACCGCTTCAGCGGCCCCGCGCTCATCGAGGAACGCGAGACCACCTCCGTCGTGCCCGACGGCTGGACCTGCGAGGTGTCCGCCGACGGCTCCATCATCGCCACCCGGGAGATCTAGTGAGGACCTTTGACGCGATCGAGCTCGAAGTGCTCTGGGGCTCGCTCGTCTCGACCGTGAACGAGCAGGCCAGGGCGCTGCAGCGGGCGGCGTTCAGCCCGATCGTGCGCGAGGCCGGGGACCTGGCCAACGCGCTGTTCGACCGGCGCGGCCGGATGGTCGCCCAGGCCGTGACCGGCACGCCCGGCCACATCAACTCCCTGGCCATCGCCGCGCGCAACATCCTCGACAGGCACCCGGTGGACTCCCTCGAACCGGGCGACGTGCTGATCACCAACGACCCGTACAAGACCGCGGGGCAACTGCTCGACGTGACCGTGCTGGTCCCGGTTTTCCGCCACGGCCGTGTGATCGCGTTCTTCGGCTCGACGATCCACCACACCGACGTCGGCGGCTACGGCATCGGGGCGGGCGCCAGGGACGTCTTCGAGGAGGGCCTGTGGATCCCGATCACGAAACTGATGGTGAGGGGTGAGCGCAACACCCCGGTGTGGGACTTCATCCTGGCCAACGTGCGCCAGCCCACGCACATGGCGGGTGACCTGCACGCGCAGATGGCCTCGGGCGAGGTCGGCGCCCAGCGGCTGCACGCGCTGCTCGACGGTTACCGACTCGACGACATCGAGGACCTCGCCGACGTGGTCATCGAGCGCTCCGAGGACGCCACCCGGCGGGCCATCAAGGCGCTGCCCGGCGGACGCTACGAGGCGACCTCGGTGCTCGACCTGGCCGACGGCTCGGAGATCACGATCCAGGTCGCGGTGACGATCGACGCCGAGCGCGGCGAGATCCTCGTGGACTACGCGGGCTCCTCGGGCGCCAGCCCGTACGGCATCAACGTGGTGAAGAACTACACCCACGCCTACACCACGTTCACGCTGCGCAGCCTGCTCAACCCGGAGATCCCCAACAACGCGGGCTCGCTCGCCCCGATCCGCGTGGAGGCCCCGGAGGGCAGCATCGTGAACGCCGTACCGCCGAGCCCGTGTACGGCACGGCACGTCGTCGGCATGTTCCTGCCGATGCCGCTGCTGCAGGCCATGTCCAAGGTGCTGCCGGACGCGGTGATGGCGGAGGGCTCGGCGGCGGTGTGGACGATGCAGGTCAGCGGGCAGCACGACGACGGCCGGCCGTTCATCACCGCGATGTTCACCTACGCGGGCGGCGTCGGGGCGCGCGCCGCCAAGCCGGGCCTGTCGGCGACCTCCTATCCCACCGGGGTCGCCGCGGTGCCGATCGAGGTCGTCGAAGGTTCGGCCCCGATCCGGTTCCTCCGCAAGGAACTGCGCCGAGACTCGGGCGGCCGGGGCCGCCACACCGGCGGGCTCGGCCAGACCATCGAGTTCACCGTGGACACCAAGGCACCCTGGACGCTCAATGCGGTGACCAGCCGCCTGGCTCGTGGCCCGCTCGGCGTCTTCGGCGGCGGGCCGGGCGCCACCGGCCGTTTCCTGGTCAACGGCGAGCCGGTCCGCACCCAGGCCCGCATCACCCTGCAGCCGGGCGACGTGGTCCGGCTCGAACTGCCGGGCGGCGGCGGGTACGGCGTGGCCGCGGAGAGCGCATCGGCATGACCGTCACGTTCGCCGCCCGCTGGCGAGACGCGGTCGCGGCCCGTCCGGGCCATCCCTTCCTGATCTGGGAAGGCCCGGACGGGTCCGTGACCCGGTGGACGTACGCCGAGTTCGACGCCCTGGCCGACCGGGTGGCGGGCGGGCTGCGGGCCCGGGGGGTGTCGTACGGCTCCCGCGTGAGCCTCGCGCTGCGCAACTCCCCGGCATTCGTCGCGATCTGGCTGGCCTGCGCCAAGCTGGGAGCGGCCATGGTCCCCTCCGACCCGTCCTCGACGGCACCCGAGCTCGCCGCCCACATGCGGCGCACGGCCGCCGTCCTGGGCGTCTGCGCGCCGGATCGCGCGGAGGTCTTCCGCGCGGCGGCCGCCCAGAGCGGGGTCTCCGTCGTGGAGGTGTCCGAGGCGGACGTGACGCTCGACGTGCTCGCCGGAGACCCGCCGCCGTGGAAGGAGCCGCCGCCCCCGGAGGCGCCGCTCGGCCTGATGTTCACCTCCGGCACGACCTCCGCACCCAAATGCGTGGTCGTCACACAGGCCAACTACGCCTTCGCCGGAGACGTCATGGCCGCCGCATCCGCCCTCCGGCCGGATGACCGCCAGCTCGTCGTGCTGCCGTTGTTCCACGCCAACGCGCAGTACTACTCGTTCGCGCCGGCCATCGCGATGGGCGCGAGCGTGACCCTGATGCACACGTTCTCGGCCAGCGGCTTCCTGGCCCAGGCGGCGCGGCACGAGGCGACCCATGCCAGCCTGTTCGCCGCGCCGATCCGGATGATCCTGGCCCGGGGCGGCACCCCGGTCGAGGGGCTCCGACTGGTCAACTGCTGGTACGCCCAGAACCTCACCGATGACCAGTACGACCAGATCTCCGCTCTACTCGGCTGCCGTCCCCGCCAGCTGTACGGCATGACCGAGACGATCCCCGCCGTTCTCACCAACCGGGCCGTCGTCCCCGTCCCGCACGCCATGGGCCGGCCCACGCTCGGCTGCGCGGTCGCGGTCGTCTCGGACACGACCGGTCTCCCCGTGGAGCCCGGCGAGATCGGTGAGATCCTCGTCGGCGGCGAGCCCGGCACGACGTTGTTCGCCGGTTACCTGGACGACCCGGCGACGACGGCCGCCTGCTTCCGGGACGGATGGTTCGTCACCGGCGACCGCGGCGGCGTGGACGCCGACGGCAATGTGTACTTCGCCGGGCGCGGCGGCGACGTGCTGAAGGTCGCCGGGGAGAACGTCTCGGTCGTCGAGATCGAGGCCGTGCTCGCCGGGCACCCCGGCGTGTTCGAAGCGGCGGTCGTGGGTGAGCCCGACCCGGTCAGGGATGAGGTGCCGGTCGCCTACGTGGTGCCCCGGGGTGATGCCCGCCTCGACGATCTCGCCGGCTGGTGCGCCGAGCGACTCGCCAAGTCCAAACGGCCGGTGCGTTTCGAGGTTGTGGAGGCGCTGCCCCGAACCTCCGTCGGCAAAATACGGAAATTTCTCTTGAAGAGGTGAGTCAGTGGTGCCCCCGCCGACCAACGCCATCGCGGACGTGCTCCAGCTACGCGGGCTGACGGGGTGGCTGAGCCCACCCCTGGTGCCGATCCACCGGGCCCCCGCCGTACAGGGCAGGGCCCGTACGGTGTGCCTGGCCGCGGGGCCCGGCCCGGACGGCCTCAAGCCGCTGCACCGGCTGCTCGACGAGGACCTGGGCGGACGCGTGATCGTGATCGCCGGGGCCGAGGCGGCGGCGGGAGCGGTGTGGGGCGAAATCCTCACGCTGGCGGCACTCGGCCGGGGCGCGGCCGGGGCCGTGGTCGAGGGCGGGGTCCGCGACGTGGAGGCCGTACGTGGCCTCGGGCTGCCGCTGTGGGCGTTGTACGAGGCGACGGCGGGCCCCGGGCCTCTGGTGCACATGGCATCCGTCGGTACGCCGCTGGAGATCGCGGGGGTGCCGGTCCGCGACGGCGACACGATCGTCATGGATCGGGACGGCGTGGCCGTGGTGACGGATCCGGAGGTGCTGGCCGACGCGTACACCTACGCCGAGGCGGAGGAGAAGGTCGTGGCCGCGCTGAGACAGGGCGCGACACTGGCCGAGGCGTACCGGCACAAGGCGGATGTCGTGGCGAGACTATGCGGAAACTGACGCTCTCGCGAGTCACACGACCTGAGAGAGTCCGCACGGGCCGCGGGCGGCCGGGGATTTCGCCGTGCGGCGCGAGCCCGCTTCCTGCTGCGGCACAGTAAGGCGGTCCGGGCGTCGTTCACCTCGCCCATCGACCCGTTCCGCGGAGCGTGATCATGAAGTGGGATCGGGGGATCGGTCACGGTGTTCACCGCCGCGGTGGTGGGCCCGCTGATGCTGCTGCTCGCGGCCTTCGCCTGGGACGGCACCGCCAAGCTGCGCGCCGGACGGGAGGCCTTCAACATCGCGGAGGAGGCGGCCCGGGCCGGAGCCGGATACGTCGACCGGTGCACCGCCTACGCCATGTGTAGCCCATGCTTACCCCGGCTCTCGAGGGCGGGAGCCGTACGACCGGGCGCGGTCGTGCAACGGGTGGTTGGGGCTGGGAGTGGGGCGGCATGCCGTTCGAAGCCGGCCGGGGCACGCTGCTGGTGGTGTTATGGCCGGTCGTAGATGCTGTGATCTCCGATGCGGCGCCATACCAGCATCGGTTCCCCTTCCTCGTTCTGCCCGAGGTGGAAGGTGGCTCGCCCGTCGGGAGACGAGAAGTGCCAGGTGATCGAGTAGATCGCGGTGTCGGACAGACGGTGGACTCGGAGCCGGGCCGGCCAGGGCGGGTCCCCGGTGAAGGCGCCGGCGCCGATCGCGGGCAGGACGTGTTCGCGAAGCGCTTTCAGGAACAGTCGCTGATGCTCGGTGGGGAGCCGGGTGAAGTCCCGGTCGAACGCAGCGGCACGGCGGAACTTCACGCCACGGCCTCGGAGTCGCCCTTACCCGTAAGGCGTTCCAGGTCGGCGAGGAACTCCGCGGCGCTGTCGGAGTCGGTGTAGCGACCCGCGGCCAGGTCGGCGTCGGCCTCCCGCTCCGCGGCCTGGTGGCCCCGGCTCCAGAACCACGCCTCGCTCGCGGGCACCGCCACGTGCGGAACGAGCACGATCTCGCCGTCCCGGATGATGACCTCGACCTGCGCACCGGCCTTGTCCAGGCCGAAGGCGCGGCGCGCCTCGGCCGGGATCGTCACCGTGCCGTTGCGGGGCTGGACTCCGACGAACCCCAGGTGCTTCTCCATGACCCCATGGTATCGAGAAGCCGTGAAACCTGGAATGCATGAAACATGCATTCATGGGGCAATCTGTCCCGGTCGGCCGTAGTTGGGCAGGGAACCCGGAGGCCCAAAACGGCCTAGGGGTAGACGATCTGCCCAGGACATGGGACGGCTGTTGCCATCTCATGTCCCTTGCGGGCCGGAAGGCCTCACGGAAACGACGGAGTACGAGACGTCCTGCCTTCCGCACGCCCCGTGGGTGGGCCCCCGGCTGCCGAAATCGTTCCGTCACAGTGGCGTGGTCACACCGCCGGTAATGCCGTACGGCCAACATCCGGCGTGATGGACGGGGACAGGCAGGGGCGGCGGCGCAGGCGGCGCGGTGCCAAACGGCGCCACGTCGTGCAGTTCTCTCTCGACGACGGCGAGTACGCCGACCTGGAGGAGACCGCCGTCCGCGAGGGGAGGGTCCTGATGCCGGTGATGCGCCACGTCACCTCATGACACGTACGTCGATCCCGATCTTCTCAGCCTCTTTCATTTTGGCGTCCGAAGTGATCAGTGGCGATTCCAACGCCTGCGATAGGACGACATAGGCCGCGTCATAGGTGGTGAAATTGTCCTTCAGGTTGAGGATGTGGCGAAGCAGGTCTGTCATCTGGTAGCGCTGGATCCGCAGCGCGGTGAAGTCCTCGGCCGCCTCGTCGAGGCGGGACTGATCGAGCTTTCCTGCCAGGCAGTGACCGCGCAGAGCGCTGATCACCTCGAAGTCCAGTAGGGCGGGCGCGTGTAGTTCTTCGTCGGCGATGAGCGCCAGAAGCGCCGGGTTGACCGGGTCGTCAACCAGCGCGTCGACCATGGCGGAGGAATCGATAATGATCACGATGCCTCGCGGATCCGCCGGATCTCTGCCACGGTGTCCTCCGCCGTGGGTCCACCGCGTCTGTCGCGGCGGGCCATTCTCTCGATCACCTCGGCGTTCGTCGGCCGGGCGGCGAGCCGGTCGAGTTCTGCTCGGAGGTATGCGGTAAGGGTCAGGCCACGCTCTGCGGCCTGCGCCTTGAGCGCGTTCACGGTGGCTTCGGACACGTCACGAACCTGAACCAACATCATGGTGGCAATAGTATGTGTTTGTATGCATTGCATGCAATCGGTATCGGGCTATCGTTGCCGGCTCGTTTGGGCGCTCGACCACGAGTCCTACTCGCACGAGGAGATCGGGACACGATGCTCGCCGGTGTGGCCCTGGTCGGCGCCCTGGCCTCCCTCGTCGCCTCGGTCGCCGACCTGCGCCAGGCCCGGCAGCAGGCGGCCCAGGCGGCCGCCGCCCGCCAGGCCGCGGACCAGTTGCTCACCCAGGTCACGGTGTCGGCAATGCCCCCGGGCCAGGCTCAGCCCGTACGGCTGCGCGGTGACCTTCCGGGGCAGTCCGACGCGAGCATCAGGGAGCCTCGGCACGGATGGTGACCGCTATGGCGCGGTGCTGGGATGAGCGGCCGGCCGTACGACGAAGGCGGCGGTGGCGACCAGCGCCGCCGCGACGACCAGGTGCCAGCGGATCAGCATGCTCGCGTCCAACTGGGGCTCCTGCCTGAGCTTGTCGGCGTCCAGCAGGATCACGGCCGGGACGTACGCCTCGAAGGCCGCGAGGATGAGGAGTGCCCCGATCGCCAGGGTGAGACGGCGCCGCATCCTGCCGGCCAGGACGCCGCTCGCCGTGGCGGCCAGGGTGACGAGAACGACCAGCAGGCCGTCACTGTCGGCCTTGCACCCCCAGAGCGCGGGATCGCTCCACAGGGAACGGGGCGCGGTGTAGGCGGTCCACCCGAATGAGGTGCCGGTCTCTCCCGGAGACATGAGGGAGAGCCGGACCGGCGCCCGCGCCGCAGCCACGACGGCCGCCGCCCACAAGTCGACCTCCTTCCCCGCCCGCGGCCGGGGCGACCGCGGCGCCGCGAGCAGCAGCATGAGGAACGCCGCCCCGTAGCCGTACTGCAGGTAGACGGTGCGGCCGGTTTCGGCGGCCTGCAGGCAGGCGTCGATTCGACGCGCCATGTGAGGGGCCAGTCGGGCGTTCCGCTCCTGGCGGGTGGACCAGGCGACGGCCGACAACTCCTCGTCGCAGGGGCGGGTGACGGCCGCCTCGGCCGGGCTCAGGACGCCGCCGTCGAACACGAAGTTGACCAGCGGGGGCTGTCCGTCGCTTTGGGCGGGGACGACGTCGACGGCCAGCAGCCTGCCCGGGCGTAGGGCCAGGCCGATTTCCTCTCTCACCTCGCGGACGGCGGCCTCCCAGGGGTATTCGCCGTGCTCGAGAGCGCCACCGGGGATCTCCCAGGTGTCGGAGCGGTAGGTGGGCCGTACCAGCAGCACCCGGCCGTCGCTGTCACGGAGCACGACGCCTGCGCCGACCAGGTGGTGCGGCAGCTTGGACATGGGGTGACGGTAACCGCCGGCCCCGGGCCATCCCCGCCGTAGCCGGCAAAGCGCGTTCCCGATCTGCCTTTCTTGCCGGACGTATCCGGGCGCCGCCCCGGTCTGCCGCGCCGCTACGTTCCGGGGCTGTCCAGAGGGAGTATCAGTACGTCCATCCAGGGCGCGTCCGGCCAGCCCGGGCGGAGGCGGGCGACCGGGCGCCAGCCCCATCGGGCGTAGGCGTCGTAGGCGGTGGTGTTGCCCGGCCGTACCAGGAGGCTGGCCCGCTTTTCGGGACGGCCGGCGAGGAGGTGGTCGTGCAGCGCGCGGGCGATGCCCCTGCCGGTCCACGCCCGCCGGACCATGATCTCGGAGAAGGCGAAGGTGCGGCTGCCGTCTTCGACGGTGAATCCCGGCTCCGGCTCGGCTTCCAGCCCGTCCCACCACCGGGTGTCCGGCATGAGGGGCCAGCCCCACGCCTGGCCGACCGGCTCGTCCCCGTCGTAGGCCATGACCAGGTCGAAGCCGTTTCGCTGGGTGTAGGCGTCGAAGCGGGTCATGAACGCCTCGTCGCCGGCGAAGGTCTCGCCGGTGGCGATGCGTTCGGCGTAGGCGTCGCGGTGGATCAGCGAGACGACGTCGCGCTGGGCGCGGGCGCCGGTGGTGTCGTAGTGCGTGAAGGCGATCGCGTCGATTCCGGCCATGGCTGCATTCTCCGGGTTCAGGCGGAGATGGGGGCGAGCATGCGTGCTGCCGCGTCGAAGCGCTCGCAGAACTCCTCATCCAGGGCTTGGGCTGCCTTTCGTACGGGGCGCAGCTCATCCAGCACCCGTACCGATGTGAGCCGCCCGCCCAGGTCGGGCAGGATGGCCGTCCCCTCCTGGATCGCGGCCTGGTGGTCGCCTGTGGCCGAGGTCGCCGAGGCGAGGCGGGCCCGGTAGTTAATGACCACCTGTGGCCTGGGCGAGTAGGGCCCGATCACGGGTGGTCGACCGTCGACGCGATAGTCCAGGCCGGTCAGTTCGGCGAAGGCCTCCGCCGGGAATCCCGGCCCTTGCTCGACCTTCCGTTTGAACTCCTGGAAGCTCTCCCGATCCTGCTCCTTCAGCTCCGGCTTAGTGATCAGCACGCAGGACGAGGGGAAGGTCAAGATGCGGTCGAGCAGTTCGGGATCGTCCAGCCATGGGACGCAGCCGAGAAGTGCGGGCCCTAAGGATCGATACTGCTCCCAGCGCCTGTCGGGGTCGGCAGCGAACTCGTCGAGGCCCTGCACCAGGCCTCTCAGGACATCGGTGCCGAAGTATTCCCTTGCCGGTCCCCAGGAAGGAGAACTCCTGATCGAAGACCGATGGGAAGCGAGGCGCACCGTCAGCATCGGCCATACCATCTCTCGCTGGGTGCTGTCAGCCCGCCCAGGTGACGTCGTAGACGTTCACGACGCCGGCGGTGTCGTCGACGTAGTAGAGCACCAGGCCCAGCCCGCCGAACACGGCCTGGCGGTAGTCCGGGTCGTCCGGGTCGGGGATGCCAGTCGACCACGGGTCGTCGCCGACCGTGATCAACGTGCGGACCAGCGCGAGGAACGCGTCCTCGGGCAGGCCGGGGACCTGGCTGGAGGCGCTGGCGTGGTAGTTGATCCGGTACTTCACGCGGTCGTGCCGCCGGTGTGCGCGGCGACGAACTTGGCCCAGCCGGGGATGACGTCGTCGGCCGGCGCGCAGTTGATGCCGTGCTTGGCCTCGGCCCGGGCTCGCTCGAAGCCGGGTTTGGCGTAGGCGATCGCCCGCAGGTGCCAGATCTTCAGGACCTCTTCCAGGTGCTTGAAGCGCCACGTCTCGTGCGCGGCGGCGACCATCGCCTCGCGGTACTCGGCCAGGAAGGTTGGCCGGTACTTGTCGGGCAGGCGGCGCAGGATGTCGTCCGGGTCGTGCCACGGCGTGGGTTCCACCGGCTGTGCCTTCACGGCCGCTCCCCTCGCAGTCCCTCGGAATCCAGTGCTGGACAGTGTATTCCAAGGCATGTGCGCCGCCGAGGGGCTTGTAGTACGTTCCGGGAACTTGGCCCCGCTCCGCAGTACACGAGATCCCGCTGGTCGGCGCGGCGCCCCCTTCGCCGCATCGGCGACCCTGGCCGTCCGCCACGGAACCACCGTGGCTCACGGATGACCGGACAGGCGCCCGCGGCGAGAAGCCGGCGGTTCTCGGCCAGGCCGTACAGCACGCTGCCTTTTGCCGCTCCTCGATTGGCCAGGTACTTCGGCCCCCGGCCTTTGGGAGAGTGGCGCGCGATGAAGCCGGCGATGTCACCCGCTTCCGTACGCAATGTCAGCACGATCCGGTCCTGGAAGGCGTCGACCAGACGGAAGTCGCGACGCCTGGCCAGGCCGGCCGCCTCGATCAGCGTGTCCTCGTATCCGCGGCCTCGCAGATGCGCGACCAGCCCTTTCCGGCCGCTCGGCGCGTACCCGATCCGCCAGGCCCTGGCGGTCGCCGCGTCGATCCCGCGGGTGCGGAGGTATGGCAGGGGCCACCCGCGGCCCAACTGCCGGGCGAAGAACTGTTCGGCCTCACGGTGAATGTCGTGGATCTTCCCCTCTGGCAGGGCCGCCCGGCTGGTCGCCGTCGGCTGCTCCCTCGTCGCGGGGGTCCGTGCGTCACTCGGCTCGGCCAGTGCACCGTGCGTCCGGCCCGGCCGTACGGCTTGCGCCGCCGACAGTTTCCCGGTGTTCGGCTTCTCGGGGGCGTTCGGTTTGGGTGGGTAAGGTGCCGGCTGTCTGCTCACCAGGTCACCCGCAGCGTGTGCACGCCGTACACAAGGCTGAAGACGCGGAAGTCCAGCTGCTCGTACGGGTCGGCCAGGGCGAGGCCGGGGAAGCGCCGCAGCAGTGCCGGGAAGGCGATGCGCATCTCCATCCGCGCCAGCGGCGCCCCGAGGCAGTGGTGCACGCCATGGCCGAAGGCGACGTGGCCGGCGACTCCCCGGGTGATGTCGAGTGTCTCGGGATCGTCGACGAAGGCGGGGTCGCGGTTGGCGGCGGGGAACGAGCAGATCACGAGCGATCCCGCGGGGATGGCATGCCCGGCGATCTCCACGTCCGTCGTGGTCGTGCGCGGCGGCAGCGACTGCACGACGGACAGCCAACGCAACAGCTCCTCGACGGCCGGCTCGACCTGCGCCGGGTCATCGCGGATCATCGCCAGCTGGTCCGGGTGCCGGAGCAGGGCCAGGGTGCCCAGGCCGAGCATGTTCGAGGTCGTCTCATGCCCGGCCAGCAGCAGAAGTCCCGCGATGCCGATCAGCTCATCGGTACTGAGGTCGTGGCCGTGCTCGCGTACCAGCATGCCCAGCATGTCCTCGCCCGGATCCGCCTGGGCGCGGGCCACCAGGCCGGCCATGTAGGCGCGGTCCTCCCGCTGCGCCGCGACGCGCTGCTCCATCGGCAAGGAGGTGTCCAGCAGGCGTACGGAACGCTCGTGGAGCTCGGCGCGGTCGGCATGCGGCACGCCCAGCAGCTCGCAGATCACCAGCGACGGCACCGGCAGCGCGAAGTGCTCCACCAGATCGGCCGGCTTGCCGTCCCGCTCCAGATCGTCCAAAGCCGTCTGGACGATCTCGGTGATCCGCGGCTCCAGCCTGCGCATCCGCCGTACCGTGAACTCCGGGGTGAGCATCCGGCGCAGCCGCGTGTGCTCGGGCGGGTCGAATCCGATCAGCTGCCCGGCCCGCATCTTGGCCAGCTCGTCGGCGTTCATCTGCCCGGATCCCGGTAACGGTGTCAGGGCACTGCTGAACCGGGCCGGATCCGCCAGCACCTGGCGAACGTCCTCATAGCGGCAGATCACGTACGCGGTCGAGCCGAACGGCGTCTTCACCCGCACCACACCCTCGCTGTCGCGAGCCCGGGCCAGTTCCTCGACCGGGTTGAGCCCGTTCCTCCGCATGTGCAGCGGCAGTTCCGGGGCCTGCGTCATCGTCTGTCCTTTCGTCCGGTGATCGTGTGGGACCGTTAGCCGCGGGTCTTGGCCAGCAGGTCGATGATCTCGGCGGTGAAGCCTCTCTCGCCGAGGAGCGGGAAGATCCGTTCCACGCTGTGGTGATGTGCCTCGGCGTCCTGATCGGTCATGGCGTCCGTCGCCAGCGTGACGCTGTAGCCGTGCTCGTAGGCGGCGCGGGCGGTGGACTCCACGCCGATGCTGGTGGCGATTCCGGCCAGCACGAGCTGTGTCACGCCGCGGCGGCGTAGCTGCAGGTCGAGGTCGGTGCCGTAGAAGGCGCTCCAGGAGCGCTTGGTCACGATGATGTCGCCGGGGTGGCCGGCCAGGTCATCGACGATGGCGTCCCAGCCCTCAGGCAGGGGGACGGCCGGGCGCGGGATCTCGGTGCGTCCCGGCGCGGCATCTGATCCGTCCGCGTCGGCCGTGAGCCGGACCAGGACGACCGGAACGTCGTGGTGGTGAAAGGCGTCAGCCAGTTCGACCGCACGGGCCACCACCTCCGAGCCGGGGTAGGGGGTGGTGGGGAGGCCGACGACGAGGTTCTGCAAATCGATGAGAACGAGTGTGGTCGTCGTGTCGATCGTGGTGACGGGCATGAGTAAGCCCCTTTCTGTGGATGTCGTCCGAAGATGCAGCCACTGAGTCCCCGAGGGTGAGGCTCGGGGTAACCCTTGTTCTCGGGGCCCCGGGTGGTGGCATTCCGAGAACAAGGGCATGGCCGTGCCGTACGACCGGCTCAGGACTGGGTGCCGAGCCACTCCTGGAAGGTGGGTCCGGCGAGCTTGGCGTGCGGGCCGGGCAGGAAGACGCCGTCGGCGGCGAGCTCGGCATCGGGCATGCCGGACCCGTCGACGCCGACGACCTTGATGCCTCGGCGGGCGCCGAGAAGTTGCGCCGCCTCCGCCATCGTCTCCCCGCGGGGTCCGGCGATCTCGGGGATCGGCGTTCCTGGGGCGGGCGCTCCGGGATCGAGGGCAAGGTCGACCAGTTCCTCGGCCACGGTGCGGCAGGCCACGAGCTGGGTGGGCAAGGCCGGGATGTAGGCGACGTCGCCCTGCTGCCAGTCCAGGAGCTGGCCGACGAACTCGTGGAACTGCGCGGCCCGCAGGATGCGGACGGGGATCGGGCCGGTCAGGAGGAGTTCCTCGTGCACCTTCTTGGCGGCGAGGAAACCGGCGGTGGCCTTGTCGGCGCCGATGATGGACGCCATGGCGATCTGGGTGACCCCCGCCTGCTGTCCGTACTCGTGCAGATTGCGGGCAGACGTGCGGAAGAACTCCGTCGCCGCCTCCTGGTCGGAGGAGTGCCACGAGGCGACGTCGATGATGACATCCACCCCGGTGAGCGCCTCAGCGAGGCCCTCACCGGTGATGATGTCCACGCCGGTGGCTCGGGACATCGGCACGACCCGGTGCCCTCGTTCGGTGAGGACGTCGACGACGTGGCGGCCGAGCCGCCCGGTCGCTCCCGCCACCGCGAACGTGGTGTTGCTCATGCTGAATGCCTTTCTTACTCGCTGTAGTTCTGACCCGGGGGCATGCCGGGGATCGGCTTGGCGATGAGAGCGGCGGGGGTGAAGAAGCCGATGTGGGCGATCGCCATGATCAGCGACCACATCGCCTTGTCGTCGTAGTGCGCGGACGCCCTGGCGTACAGCTCGTCGGGGACGCGCTCCCCGGACGGGTTCGGGGTGAGGACCGCCTCCACGAGCTCCAGCGCGATCCGTTCTGCGTCGGTGAAGTAGGTGGCGTCCCGCCAGGTGGCCACGGCGGTGATGCGCTCCTCCGTTTCCCCCAACTGGCGCAGGTTGCCGGTTTCCCGGATGGCGAAGTACGTGCTGCCGAGGATCTGCCCGGCGCGCAGCTGCAGCAGGCTGATGGTCGTCGGGGGAATGGCGCCGTTCTGGAGAGCCTTGTGCAGACCTGCGCCGACCTCCACCATCTCGGGGAGGTAGGGGAGGGGGTTGGGCATCCGTGACCGCTGGTCGGTCGTCGTGGGTGTGGACATGGGGAAGACTTCCCTTCTCATTCTCAACTCGTCGCAGTGCCGTACGGATCGTCCGCGCGGCGTCCTGACGACCACGAGACGCCGGCGCCCCGATCCCTGTAACAGCGCGGCCATGTGACATAGGCCACCTACCGTGGGTGTTACAAAGCGGTCGGGATCGGCGTCTTGTACGTGTGGCAGTGCTGAGAACGAACAGGCAGGAGCGGGGCATGACCGAGCGCGGCGAACGAAGCGCCGACCCGGCCGAGCCGCTCGATCGTGCCGACCACGTCGGCTCAGCGGACTCCGCCACCGAGGCGTTCGTCGCCCACCGCAACCTGCTGTTCACCGTCGCCTATGAGATGCTCGGCTCGGCCACCGACGCCGAAGACGTGCTGCAGGAGACCTGGCTGCGATGGGTGGACGTCGATCTCGACACCGTGCGGGAGGAGCGCGCCTACCTGGTACGGATCGTCACCCGGCAGGCGCTGGACCGGCTACGCGCGCTCGGTCGGCGCAAGGAGTCCTACGTCGGGCCGTGGCTGCCCGAGCCGTTGCTCACCGCGCCTGATGTGGCCGAGGACGTCGAGCTCGCCGAGAGCGTCTCGATGGCGATGCTGCTCGTGCTTGAGACGCTTCAGCCGACCGAGCGGGCGGTGTTCGTGCTGCGCGAGGTGTTCGATCTGGACTACGACGAGATCGCCGAAGCCGTCGACAAGAGCCCGAACGCGGTCCGCCAGATCGCCTACCGGGCGCGGGCACACATCGCCGCCCGCCGGCCCCGCGGCATCGCCTCCCCGGCCGAGACCCGAGCCGCGCTCCAGGCCTTCCAGCGAGCGGTCGAAACCGGCGATCTGCAGAGCCTGCTCGACGTCCTCGCGCCGGACGTCGTCGCCCTGAGCGACGGCGGCGGCGTCAAACACGCCCTGCTGCGGCCTGTCGTGGGGATCGACAACGTGGCTCGCCTGCTGGCCGTCGGCTGGTGGAAGCGCGACGAGGAAAGGACGGTCGAGCTGGTTCAGATCAATGGCGGGCCTGGGCTGCTCGTGCGAGTCGACGGGGAGATCGACGGAGTGGTGGCGGTGCGCGTGGAGAACGGCTACGTCACCGGCGCCTACCACGTGCGTAATCCCGAGAAGCTGTCGCGTGTGGAGCGGGAGACCGCCGTGACCCGCTGAGCTTGGCGAGAGCGGCAACGCCGGCAAATGGCGGCGGCGACAAGACCGAAGAGCAACAACGGATCAGCGCGGAATGACGGGGACGCGGCGGGACGGCCTGGTGTTCACCGAGGCCGACGACAGCCAGGGGGAAGGCGAGCGCCAGCGTCGGCTTCCGCCGTACGGCGGGCGCCTTGTCGACCCCTATAAGAACGCCCTCGCGACGCCCAAATCACCGTGTATAAGTCCACGGACCACGCGGTCGAAGACGCTGCCGCCGCCCGGGTTGTCCTCGATCGGGCCGCCGCTGGCAACGTCGGCGTCTCCGTGAACATCTGACCGAGAGGTCGTGCGTTCGCTGTCTTCCATCGGTCGAATTGGCGGATGTAGCCAGCGACGGCGGGGGAGCCGTCTGACCATCGTCAGTGGGAGGTGATCACGGCATGGGGGCGCCGACCTTGACTGCGGATGTGGCGCCGCCGCCGGGCAGCCCGTAGCGCTGGAAGAGCTGGCCTTGGCCCGGTTGCGCAGCGCGACCGCCGAGGGGGAACTCGTCCAGACGGAAGGTGACTGTCGTATGTGCGTCATTCCGATCGAGGACGAGCCGGGCGGGCTCGATGCAGTCACTCATAGCGGGTGATAAGTGCACACGTTGTTATGGAGAGACAGCACCATACTCCGTCAGCTGGCGAAGCCGAAGATGGCGGCGAGCATGCCGCGGACGTTGGCGAGCCGAGCCTCCGGCAGGTCGCCCACCTTTTCCTTCAGTCGGCCGCTGTGCACGGTGGTGATGCGGTCGATCATCGCCGCGCGCCCGCCACCGACGTCGATGGAGAACGCGGTCAGCGCGGTCGCCATGTCCGCGGCCTCCACGTATGCGGTGAGGACGTTGTCGCCGTACAGGGTGTGGTAGAAGTCGCCGGACACGATGAGGCGGACCTCTTCGCGGTCGGCGAGCTGGATTGTCCAGAGTTCCCCGAATCGGTGGCTCACGCGGCGGCTCCGCCCTGCTTGTTCTTCAGCGCGTTCTGCAGGTCGGCGTGCATCGTGGCCTCGTCGGCCTCCTGGCCCGTGATGGCGGGGGAGCCGTAGAACCTGGCCCGGGCCGCCTGGGCGTGGGTGGCGGCGAGTTCCCGCAGAAGACCCCGTTCGATGACGGCCGACAGGCTGAGCCCGTTCGCCTCGGCGTGCGCCCGCGCCTTCTCCAGGATCCACGGGGCGATGCTGATCGACGTCTTATCCTTAGCCATACCTGGAGTGTAGCTGCCTGGTAATACTCGGGGTAGGTGGATTTAAGGGGATCCCGCAGATGGCCGGGCGGGCCTACCGTCCGGTTCCGTGGCTCTCAACGAGGTAACGTAGTCCTACTTCCGTGAGTCACAAATACCGACTAGATCTTGTAAGCATTCTCGGTTTTTCAACCTATGAGAATGAAGATTCTCGCGAGTTGATCACTATGATGGGCTGCCGTGACAGAGATCGTCTCGGGGGCAGCGCCGTACCTGCCCGACGTGCCGCCCGGCCCGCCGGCGCGCAATCCCTACCTCGTCTACCTGAAATCCCTCGGGGGTGCGCAGTCCCGGCGGACCATGGGCGGATGTCTCGACCGCATCGCCCGGATCCTCGGCTACACGACCGGCGAGACCGTGCCATGGGGACTGCTGCGCTACCAGCACGCGGCGGCACTCCGCAGTGAACTGGTGAACCAGGTTCACCTCGATGCCGACGGTGAGCTCGTCCCCTGGTCGCCCTCCAGCGTGAACAAGCACCTGAGCGCGCTGCGCCAGGTCCTCTACCACGCCTGGATGCTCGGCCAGATGACCGCCGAGGACTACCACCGCGCGAAAGCCGTCAAAAACGTCAAAGGCGGCACTCGTGCCAAAGCCGGACGGAACGTCGCCGAGCACGAAGTCGCCGCGATGCTGAAAGCATGCCTGGCCGCCGGCGACCTGATCGGCATCCGCGACGCCGCGGTGATCGCCGTACTCCAGTCGACCGGCATGCGCCGCGACGAACTGGCCAAGGCCACCCGGGCGAACTACGACCCCGGCGACCGCCGCCTGCTCATCACCGGCAAAGGCGGCAAGTCACGCGAGGTCTACCTCCACGAGGTCGCCGCGGTCTACCTCGGACGGTGGCTCGCCGCGACCGAACACATCCGCGGCCCGCTGATCGCACCCGTGAACCGCTGGGGCGCCGCCACCGCCCGGCACCTGTCACCCGACGCCATCGCCGCGGCGCTGGAACGCCGCCGCCGCCAGGCCGGCCTGCCCCGCCTGTCACCCCACGACCTCCGGCGTACGTTCGCGGGCGACCTGCTCGACAACGGCGTCGACCTCGCCCGCGTCCAGCAGCTCATGGGCCACGCATCCCCCGTCACCACCTCCGGCTACGACCGGCGGCCCGGCCGCCAACGCCGCGCCGCCGTCGACACCCTGACCCTTCCCCGCCCCGAAGACCTCGCCACGTGAGCGCTCAATTGAGCGTGGCCGGCACTACGACAACACCGGGACGCAGGCGGCTGCACCGCTCGGGAAGGTGGCCCTGGCCCGAGCAGACCAGGCGAGCCCCGTTGCCGTCGGCTCTCGATCCCTCCCACGGTCTGGGAACTGGCCACGGTGATATGCATACGCTCGAGTTCCGCCGTACTTGCGTGGCCATGGTCGGCTCTGTCTCGCCGGTCAGGGCCATTCGAGGCGGACAAGGAGGGTCTCACGCTGTTCTTCGAGGACGACGTACGTGGCGAGGCCGCGTTCGCCGAAGGCGTGGGCGAGCATGTTCGATCTGGGCTTCGCCCGGTTGTACGGTTCCCCGCTCCACGGAGCGGTCTCCAGGAGTGTGAACAACTCCGCGAGCGGGCGCAGCGCCTCATCGGGTAGCGCGGTGATCTGCTCTTCGGCGACCGGATCAACGATGAGCTTGTACACCTACACGTCGATTCCGCGAGCGGCGAGGATCTCACGCCACGGCCTGCCCTCGGGCCGGGGGCCTCCGGACAGCACCTGCCCGGCCCGGTTGTGCATCTGCCGCCGGCCTTCGGGGTCCCGTACCGAGTCGCAGGCGGAGATCCACCACCGGTGCACGAACGCGTTCAGCGCCCCGAGTTCGAGGCTGACCCGCACTTCGTCGAGCACCGTCTTCAGCCCGGCGTCGAACGCCTCGCGGTCTTCCGGGATGACCAGGGCGCCACGTATGGCTCGCAGGTTCTTCTCCGGCAACGGCGTCTCGCCCGGCACGAAGCCGTACGGCTGCGCGGTCATGGCCTGCTCCCTTCCTCGCCTCTAGAGAGTACAGAGCCGATACGACATCTTGATGAAGATCCACGCGGGGCGGGGCAGGTCGTCGGAGGCGCGGACGAGGGCGACATCCCAGCCCGGGCCGGAACCGGCGAATGCGCAGGCAGGGCAGACCGATGGGCAAGCGGTCTCGCGGCGGCACTGATGGGTCGGTACGGCCCTCCTGAGCTCGGCCTTCGCCAGGGTCTCCGCGTCCCGGCCGCGGTCACCGTAGGCGGCACCCATCCCGGCGGCTGACCATGCGCCGGCTCGGCCCGTCCCCGAGCCCGCTGGCCGTACACGTGTGGGTGCCGGTGGAGCCGCCAACGCCGCGCCGCCATCGACACCCTCACTCTGCCCCACCTCGAAAATCTTTCGGCCGGAGGGCCAAGGTGAGCAGCGCCATCCGACCTCCGGACGGGGTGCCGTACCAGTCGCAGCAGGATGCCGACCTCGCGGCGGCAGGGTTCCACCAGTTCTCGGTGGAGAAGGTGTGCAGGATCAACCACCCGGCCGGGGAGACAGGAGTTCGGTGAGGTGGGCGGCGAGGGCGTCGATCGTCGGATAGTCCCAGGTCAGCGTCGGCTCGACCAGCAGGCCGACGGCCTCTTCGATGTCGACGCACAGGCTGAGCGCGTGGATCGACTCCCATCCATAGGTGCGGAGCTTGGCGCTCGGATCGATCTCTACGGGAGACCGTTCAAGGTAGTGGGCCACCCGCTCGGTAAGCCATCGGTGCACGTCATGGTCGGACACGGCCTCTCCTGGGTCGGATCTCAGGCACGCTCATGAGGCGGTTTCCAGCAGGTCGTGCACCGCGGGTACCAGCTCGGCGTGCAGTGGCGTGAGGCTCCCGCTGAGGAACAGTTGCCTCATGTGCCGGCGGCAGAGCTTGCCGCTGGTGGTCTGCCGCACCACGCCACGGGCTACCAGCATCAGACTCAGCGGGATGCCGAATTCCTTCGCCACCAGGTCCATGACCTGTTCGGCCATTTCGCCGAGGGTCGCGGCATCTCCGCGGCGTACCTCCTGGATCAGGACGACGTGTTCCCCGCCGTCCGGCCGGCGGATGCCGAAGGCGGCGCTTCGGCCGGCACTCGAGTTCGCCCGGGATGCCGCCTCCTCCAGATCCTGGGGATAGAGGTTGCGGCCGTTGACGATGATGAGGTCCTTGATCCGCCCGGTTACATAGAGCTGCCCGTCCAAGAGGAACCCCAGGTCGCCGGTGCGCAGCCAGCGGCCCTCGCCCGCGTGGAAGGTGGCCCGGGTTTCCTCGGGGCGGCCACGGTAGCCGAGGGCCACGCTCGGGCCCGCCACCCAGATCTCCCCGATCCTGCCGTCGGGCACGGGGGCACAGTCGTTCGGGTCGACGATTCGCAGGTCGAGCCCGGAGGCCGGGCCGCACGCCACCAGGGGAACCCCGTCGGGGTCAGCGATCGCCTGATGCCGCTCCAGCGCGGAGGCGTCGAACCTGCATACCGTCACGCCCTGCCTTCGCGGCGTGCAGGTGACCATCAGCGTGCACTCGGCCAGGCCGTACCCGGGATTCCACGTGGTCGGGCGGAAGCCGACAGGTGCGAATCTGCGCTCGAAATCGGCGAGGGTGGCGGCTTTGATCGGCTCGGCTCCGCTGAGGGCCATGGTCAGGGTGGACAGGTCCAGGCCGGCGAGTTGCTCATCGGTGATCCGGCGAGTGCACCAGGCGTATCCGAAGTCTGGAGAAACGGTCCAGTCCACGCCGTACCGGCTGATCAGTTCCAGCCAGCGCACGGGCCGTGCGACGAACGCGTTCGGTGACATGAACACGAGGTCGGCGCCGGTGTGGAGTGCCTGCAGCTGGAGGCCGACCAGGCCCATGTCGTGGTAGTGGGGCAGCCATCCGCCCAGCCGTCGTGGCGGTTTTCCTTCTGTGAGGGACCGGAACAACTCCAGGTTGTGCAGCAGGTTGCCGTGTGAAACCTCGACGCCGCGAGGTTCGCTCGTCGAGCCGGAGGTGTACTGCAGGTAGGCGATGGCGCCGGAACCCAGGGCCGGCCGGGTCCAGCGGTCGGGATCGGCGGAGGGCACGACGACGCGGGCCGAGAGGCCGGACAGTTGGGAGGCGTGCGCGGGATCGGTCAGGACCAGGCGGGCGCCCGCGTCCCGCAGCAACGCCGCCACGCGCCTCATCTGCGGGGCACCCGAGTCCGGCAGCGGCGCGGGGATCGCCGGCACCCGGGCGTAGAGGCAGCCGAGGAACGCGACGGTGAAGTCAAGTCCGGCCGGATAGAGCAGCAGCGCCGGCTGGTCGGTCATGCCGAGTTCGGTGAGCCACACGGCGACGGCGCGGGCTCGCCGATCCAGCTCGGTGAAAGTGAGCTGGGTCGGCTCGCCGTTGTCCTGTATGAATACCAGCTGCCGTTCGGCGCTGAGGCGGTCCCGGATGTGCGTGACGAAATCGGTCATTCCGGCAGCCCCTCACGGACGTACCACGAGATCAACCGGTCGAGGACCTCGGCCGTGACGGCCGGCGGTGCCGCCAGGTCCCGCCACGCGAAGTCGTAACGATGCCGGAAGTAGGTCGCGGTGTATTTGGCTCGCATGTTGACCACGGCCTCGAACCGGTTGAAGGGCACGTCCTCGATCTGCTCGGGCGTGGCCGGGATGAGCTCGATCGGAAGCCAGGCGTTGAGCACCTCGAACAGATCGCGTACGGGCACGGTCTGTCCGTTCACCACATGGAAGATCGGACGGTCGAGATCCGCGGCGGCGATCGAAAGCAGTCTGGACACCGTCGTGTCGATGGGGGTCAGGTGGAGATTGGCGTCCGGGTGGCAGGGCAGGCGGACCCGCTCGCCGGGGTTACGCCGGGCGAAGAAGGCCATCACCCGGAGGAAGTCGTACAGGCCGTAGTCGGTGAGCGCGCGGCCGGTGCAGGAGTGGCCGACCACCACGCCCAGCCGGGCCGTCAGGACGGTGCCCTCGCCGACTGACCGCGACCGGGCCAGCGCGATCTCCGCTTCACGCTTGGAGTACTCGTAGAAATTCCGGAACCTGTCGGGCGAATCGGAGGCGGGCCAGTCCTCGGGCACGGGACCTCCCGTGTCGAGCCCGCACTGATAGGCCGTACCGATGTAGACGTAGCGCGACCCCGGACGGGCATGTCGCTCGTAGGTGGCCAGGGCGTTGGCGGAACCCGCCACGTTCACGTTCAGCAGTTCCACCTCGCGGCGGGGGAAGAAGGTGACGAGCGCGGCGGTGTGCCAGTAGGTGCAGGGCTCGGCGAAGACCTCGGCCACCGGAAGGCCGAGATCCGGCTCGTCCAATGCCAGCCTGCGCACCCGGAGCCGGTCCACCGGAGATTCGTCGAAGCCGAGGCAGCGCAGTGCGTCCGCGACCCGGCGGCGCACCACCTCCACGGAGGCGCGAGCCAGGGCGATCACTTCGTCACCTCGGGCCAGCAGCGCGCCGATCAGATGGGACCCCACGAATCCGTTGGCTCCGTCGATCACCTGAACGTTCATCGGAGAACCTTCCCATGAAGGCTAGCGAACCGTAAAGTATCAGTCACCCAACGTGGTCAAACTCGGGAGGCTTCATGCTCAACGACCTGCAGTTGCGCAAGATGGCTCATCTCTTCGCACTCCTGGACGTGGACGACGACCAGGTCATCGACAAGATGGACTACACCGCCTCGGCCGACCGGCTGGTGAACGCGTTCGGATTCGCGCCGGGCTCGGCTGAGTCGCAGCGGGTCAGGGAGCGGTACGCGAGGCTGTGGGACGAGGTGACGCTTCCCATGGACGCCGACGGAGACGAACGCGTCGACCTGACAGAGTTCACGGCCGGGTTCGACCGGTTCGTCACACAGCCCGAGGAGGGCTACAGCAGGCATATCGCGCCGGTCGCCGACGCGTTCTACGACCTGATGGACACCGACGGAGACGGGCGGATCACTCGGACCGAGTATCTCCGGATGGCCGGAAGCGCATTTCGCATGTCGGAGGCGAACAGCCTCCTGGCGTTCGGGCATCTCGACCTGGACGGCAACGGCTCACTGAGCACGGAGGAACTGCACGCCGCGACTGAGCAGTTCTTCCGCAGCCCTGAGGCGGACGCCCACGGCAACTGGTTGTTCGGCCCGCTCCCTTCGCGGGCCTGAATCAGCCCCTCCCTCCGCTTCGCCACGGCGAAGGTACGGCGGATGACTGCTCGCCTGCTGGCGCAGCGCGAGCAAGCTTTATTCTGTTTGGTATCGGCCGTCTCCTACCCCCGGCGGGATATCACAGCGTTGTCCTGTCTCAGGGAAGTTGGCCCCTGTCTCACCAAGGTGGCCCCGCACGGGATAACTGCGCAACCGGATCGCTCACTGATCGGCTGCAGTGGGACTTCACCGCGACGGCATAGCATCACAACGGAACGCTCTGCGTCACAGTGAGCACTCAGCCTGGTCTCCCTTACGACTTCGATCATGAGGTCGCTGTCTGCCAGCCGTGGGCGGTGAGCAGACGGCGGATGCCGTACGACCCGAGCGGGGTCAGGCGGACGGCGGCGCTGTCGCGAACAGCGGTGAGCGCGGGCCGCAAGATCGCCTGCATGAGCTGCTCGTCCGACAGCCCAGGCCCAGAGGACGGATCATCGTCCCCATCGTGACTGGACTGCTGGTAGAAGGTGGCCGCCAGTTCCTTCAGCACCGGTTCGAAGGCGTCATGGCCAGGATCGCGGCTGGTTCGTTCGACCACACCGGCCAGTGTCCAGTCGCTCATCACCGCGTGAACGGCCGCGAAGAGGCTGTCGGTGCAGCCGTACATGCCCATCACCTCGCCCGTGGCCGCGGCGATGGCCAGAGCCGGGAACAAGGCCGGGACGGGCCGCCCGGCCAGCCCGTCCAGGATCTGGGCGGTGAGGGGGAAGACGTCCTCCTGAGGTGCCATACGGCCGAAGTAGCCGCGGTCGGCGCGTTCGGCTTCGAGGCGGGCGCGTAACAGCCCGGCCAGCAGCCGAGCCCAAATCTCCAGCCGCTGTTCGGCTGAGCCGTCCTCCCAAGCCCGTACGGCGGCGCCGATGACGGCCTTGGACCCGCGGATCTCGATGAGTCCGGCCTCGACGGCCGCGCACCACAGGCCGTGCAGCGCGGGAAGGTCCTTGGCACTTCGAACCTTCTTCGGCTTACCGTCTGTGCGCGCAGCCTCCCGCGCCCTGCGCCGGAGAACCCAGTCACCGAACGCGGACTCTCCCGAGGCGAGGGCTACCTGCGCCATGGCGGGCAGGAGGGGCTCCGCCAACCCGAGCTCAGCCGCAGCCTGGACGGCATCGACGGGCCGCGGCAACTTGCTGGGGGTCAGCGCGCGCCCCGTGTCCACCCAGCGGGCCAGCGCGAGTGCCCGTCGTAGCAGAGGCGAGGCGGCGGCCTGGTCGGCGAGCTGCTCAGCGGACGCAGGCTCACGCGGCGCCAGCGACCGCTCCTCCTCCGCTTCGAGCTGGACAAGCCTCGGGAACAGCGCCGCGAACACCGGATCGACGTCACCGGTTCCGGACGGCAGGTCGCGCCCGGCCACCGCGCCATTGCGGCGGAACAGCGAGTTGAGCGCGAGCCGGTCGGCGTCCGTGAAGGTACCGGGGGTGTAGTCGTAGGAGTCCTCCTCCGGGGCCAGGCCCCGACCGGCGACGCAGGCCGGATAGAGCGTGTCCGGCTCGGCTGGAGCGACATCCTCCACCTCGATCCGGTGCAACCACTCATCGCCCAGGTCGTAGGTGAAATCGAAGGCGGCGCCCGGGCGCGGTGCGACCTGGCGGAGGCTGACGGTGTCCTCATGGACCATTGCGGGCCCGAAGTCGAAGATCTGCCGCTCGCACAGCATGTCGGGGCCGTAGCCGACGCTGCCGACGTCGAATCTGTGCAGGTGATCGCCGTCCCATTCGAAGGCGTCCTGCAGGATGTCGCTCAGCTCGCCGAGTGTCACACCCGAGGGCACCTGCAGTCGCCGCCACACCGCGGGGCGGAAATCCCGCAGCGTGACCTTCAGGTGATGAACCTCCGCGGGAACATCAGGAGGCTGAGACATCAGAAAGACTCCATCTACTGGGGGACGTGATCCCAGCCTATGGGGATCCATGAACGCACTGTGACGTTCGAGGCTCCTCGCGCGACAGCCCGGCCCGGGTAAAGCCTCGTCGACCGCCCCGCAGAAACGACGGTGGTCAGTTGGCTGCACGGAGTGAATCTCGCAGGATGGAATCGTGAATGGGTGGGCCGAATGGAACGACCCGGCAGAACTTCGAATCCGCCTGGACCTGGCATTGGTCGAGATCGCCGAGTTGCGGGAGGAGAACGAACGCCTACGCGACCTGCTGGAGAACGGGAACGCACAACAGCGGCGCCCGCAAGTCGCTCTGTCCAGCATCACTCCGCCCCCCAGAGAGTCCGGCTTGCCGTACGCGGACGCCTCCTCGTCACCGACGGAGAAGCTCGCGTTGTTCCGGGCGCTGTTCGTGGGCCGGACCGATGTGTACGCGACCCGCTACCTCAGCAAGAAGACCGGCAAGTATGCGTGGAGCCCCGCCGAGAAGGAGTATTGGCGAAAGAAGGACGACGCCGACCGTGAGTTCTTCCCCCTGACCGATCAGGTGCTCATCAGCCACCTCTCCAAACCATCCAACGAACGCGAGACCCACGTGGGCCTCTACCCCATGCTGCCCGACGACACCTGCCAACTTTTGGCCTGCGACTTCGACGGCTCCGACTGGCGCGAAGACGCCGCCGCCTATGTCACCGCCTGCCGGGAGGCGGGGATCCCCGCCGCGGCCGAGATCTCCCGATCCGGCGATGGCGCCCACGTGTGGATCTTTTTCACCGCGCCCGTCACAACCGCGTCGGCTCGTGCCATCGGCATGGCCATGTTGCGCGAGGCGATCGACCGCCGCGGACAGATGTCCCTGGCCAGTTACGACCGGCTCTTTCCCGCTCAAGACTCGCTGCCGACCAGCGCGCTGCCTCGGTTCCGATTCGGCAACTTGATCGCCCTGCCGCTGCAAGGCCTCTGCCGCGAAAACGGCACGACCGTCTTCTGCGACCCGGAGACCTGGACCCCCTACCCCGACCAGTTCGCCTACCTGTCCACGCTCCAGCGGCTCCATCCAGCAGAGGTACAAGCCCTCGCCGACAGACTCGGGCAAGTCCATGCCGGCCCATCGGCATCGGCATCCGGCATCCTCTCCGCTCGGCCGCGCCGCGGATCCCTCGGCAAAGCGCCGCAGGTCGTCCACGCCCGCCTCGGCGCGATGCTCGCCATCTCGACGTTGGGACTGCCGCCGCAGTTGGTCGCGGCGTTGAAGCACACCGCCTCCTTCCACAACCCGGAGTTCTACCGCCGTCAGGCGATGCGGTACTCCACCTTCGCCACGCCCCGGTTCGTGTGCTGTTTCGATGACACCCAGCCCGGCCGGCTGCGCCTGCCACGCGGCCTACGAGAGGACGCCGCCGCCCTCGTCAGCGCGGCGGGTGGAATCCTCGAGGTCTCCAGCGAGCTGCGCCGCCCGAAGCCGATCAACGCGAGGTTCACCGGCGAACTCACGCCGGTCCAGGCCGATGCCGTACAGGCGATGAGCAGGCATTCGACCGGCGTGCTGGTAGCCCCACCCGGACATGGCAAAACGGTAATGGCCTGCGCCCTGATCGCCCACCACGCTCTGCCGACAGCGATCATCGTCAACCGGGCCGAACTCCTGGACCAGTGGAAGGACCGCCTGGCCGTCTTCCTCGACCTCGGCGACGCCGACGTGGGCAGCCTCGGCAAGGGCAAGGACCGGCGCGGTCGCACCATCGACTTGATCATGCTGCAGTCGCTGACGAGCCGCCGCGCCGCCGACAACCTGCTGGACGGCTATGGCCTGGTCGTCATCGACGAGTGCCACGCCATCGGCGCGCCGGCCGCTGAAGCGGCGATTCGCCAGGTGAGCGTGGAGCGTTGGATCGGCCTGTCGGCCACGCCGTACCGTGCCGACCAGATGGACGCCATCATCACCATGCAGTGCGGCCCCATCCGGCACGAGATCGCGACGGAGGTCACCTTCGCCCGGCACCTGCTGGTGCACACCACCGCGTTCGCCACGGAAGAGATCGGCAATGACGGCACCTCCTTCCAGGCCACGTACGGCGAACTGGCCGCCGATCAGGCCCGCAACGTCCAGATCGCCGCCGATGTCGCCGACGCCGTCAACCGCGGGCGGCACAGCCTTGTCCTCACCAACCGCCTGGAGCATCTCGAACGCCTCGACACCACGCTGCGTGAACTCGGCGTGACACCGACCCTGCTGCACGGCAAGCTGACCCCAGCCGAGCGTGACCACCTTCGTACTCGGCTGGCCTTCGACCACGACGGGCCGCTGGTGCTGGTCGCCATCGACAAGATCGCAGGGGAAGGCTTCGACCTTCCCCGGCTCGACGCCCTGTTCCTGGCCGTCCCGATCTCCTTCAAGGGGAGAGTCATCCAGCAGGTCGGCCGGATCATGCGCGAGGCGGCGACCAAGCATGACGTCGAGGTTCACGATTATCTCGATGTGCTGGTCCCTCAACTGGTGCGGATGTACGGCAAACGGCGCCGTACCCTGACCCGTCTCGGCTTCACAACCACAGGAGACCATCTGCCGCCTCCTGAGCTGCTCTCCACGACGCAGCCGGAAACGGCGCCAAGGAGAGAAACGCCCACCACATCCGAGGTGCGGGCCTGGGCACGCGCCAGCGGGCTCCCGGTCGCATCACGCGGGAGACTTCGGCCGGAGATCTGGGACGCGTGGAAGTCAGCAGCGTGCTGACATCTGCCGACGTGATCGGCGAAGTCGGCTGCCGATGGGGGCGGGGCGGCCGTGGATCAGCAGAAGGCGACCATCTCGCGCAACTCGGCGACCTCGGCGTCGGATGCGGTGCCGAGCGGCCTGGACCGGGCGAACCGCTCGGTGGACACCGCTGTGATCTCCTCGGTGCGCGCCCAACTCGGCCGGTTCAGCCCGGACTCGGGCGAGTCGATGCGCACGTGATGGTCCAGACCGCGGTCTCGCGTGGTCAACGGCACCACGAGCGCCATGTCGATCGGGAACCGGCAGTGCGTCGCCGAGCCGACCACGACGGCCGGGCGTAGGCCGCCCTGCTCATGCCCGATCGGCTGGCCGAAGTCCACCAGCCACACTTGCCATGGCGCGAACCTTGCCGACCGGCTCAACGGCTGTACTCCGGGTACTCCTCGCCCGCGTCCGGCAGGCCGTCGCCGGCCGCATTGTCGGTCAGCCGCGCCTCGGCCCGGTAGCCGGCCGACTCCTCGGGGTCGGCGCGCAGCTCCTCGTACCGCCGCATGATTCGGTTGATCTTGTGTTCCTTGACCAGGCGCTTGACCGCCTCGCCCAGCGTCACGCCGTGGAAGTCCCGCATGTCAGCGGCCTTGCGCAGGTCTTGTACGCCGGTGTCGGCGCTGGCTGGAACCTGTGCAAGATCGTGACCGGTCGCGACTCGACGACCAAGTGGGCCGGTCGGTCAGGCTGGCGGACCAGGCCGAGGCGATCGGCGAGGTCCGCCAGGCGGTCGTCCCGCTGCCGGGCCGTACCCACCTCCCGCTCGCCGTGGCTTAGCGCGGGCGGATGCCCAGGAGACGCACGTCCAGGTGTGCTCCGGCCGATCGGTTCGAGCAACTGATATGGATTGACTGAGGCGTTTTCGCGCTCTTGCTTTCGTCGTCACTGTCATTATCGTAGTGTTTTGAACGACGGAGGTGACAGTGATGATGGCTCATGTTGCCGCGCGAGTTCCGCCGGCCTTGCTCAATCATGGGCGCGTGCTGCGCCCTATCGATGCCCAGAACTTCTACACCAACCCCCGGGCCGACTTTGCTCGGCTGGAACGGCGCGGGGCGCTGCACCGGCTTGCCCCGGGCCTGTTCGCTGCCGTCCCTGACGATGCCGTGGGCAGCGACTGGCTGCCGCCGCTAGAAGCCGCCGCGCTCGCGGTCGCTGCCGCCGGGGGGCGCACCGACGAGGTGGCGTTGATGGGGATCAGCGCCGCCCGTGTCCACGCGGCGATTCCGCGGGCTCTCAACGTCGCCGTGGTGGCTGTCGAGCGCCATCGCCGTACGTTGCGGTTGACCGACCGCGAGGCCGAGATTCTGTTTGTGCGGCGTGACGTGGGCCGGCTGGACGTGCAGCGGCATCGCACCGAGCTGGGCCAGGGGTGGGTGACCACCGTGGAGCAGACCGCGCTCGATCTCATTGCCCGGCCTGATGTCGGCGGTGCGCCGGACGCGGCGAGGGAGGCGATCGCTGCGCTGATTCCGCGGGCCGATGCCGACCTGCTGCGGGAGTTGGCCGCGGCACAGCGCCGCCGTCGGGTAGTGGACCAGGCCCTCGCGCACCATCGCAGGATGGCTTGACGTGCTCGCCGCCGATGAATTGCGGGAGGTCGCCTCTCGGTTCGGGGTCGATGAGACCCAGGTCCGCCGGGATCACCTGATCTCCCACCTGCTCGCAGCGGTGAGCGCCACGGCGAGAGACTCGGTGATCTTCTTCGGAGGCACCGCGCTGTCGCGTAGCTTGGTGCCCGACGGTCGGCTGTCCGAGGACGTGGACCTGATTGCCCTCGGCCGGCGAACCGAGGTGGCCGAGCGGCTGGACCGGGCCATTCCGCGAGCCCTGCGCCGCGAGTACCCCGGCCTGACCTGGGATCCCTCGCTTATCGCCGGCCGCGACACCGATCCCGCGATCCTGCACTCGCCTGATGGCGTGGCTGTTCGCGTTCAACTCCTCAACGCCGTCGGCTATCCACAATGGCCCACTGAAGAGGTCGATCTCGTGCAGCGCTACTCCGACGCCCCGGCGGCCGTGCTCACGGTGCCCACCGCAGCGGGGTTCGTCGCCGCGAAGACCGCGGCGTGGCACGATCGGGCCGCAGCACGCGATCTGTGGGACTTGTGGGCGCTGGCGGAGCGCGGCCACCTGACCGAGGAGGCCGCCGACCTATACGCCAGGGTCGGGCCGACGAACGGCAGACCTGACCCCGCTACCTTCAGCGAAGCCCCCTCCGAGGATCGGTGGCGGCGAGACCTCGGCGGACAGGTGCGGTTGACTGTGACCGCGGCCAAGGCGCTCGCCGTAGTCCGCAAGAGCTGGGCTCGGCTCGCTGTGCCGAGCTGTATCCCGGCCCGTGGGGATTCGTCGTGAAGGACGCGCCTCCGTCGTTCTGTCACTCCCTCGGCCGGGCGTGATGCCGCATATCGGTGAGGCGGTCTGCGGTCGGCATGGGCGTAGGTTAGGGCGTCGCGAGCTCCGCCCAGACGATCTTGCCGCCGGTTCTGGGCCAGCGGAAGCCCCACGCTTTGGCGTACGTCTCGACCAGCCAGAGGCCGCGGCCGCCTTCCTCGTCGTCGCCGGGGACGCGCATGCGCGGCGGGGTTCTGCTTTCGTCCCATACCTCGATGACCGTGCTGGAGGAGTTCCGGTAGAGGCAGAGGCAGATCGGCTTCATTTCGTCGCGCTGGGCGATCATGGATGAGGGAGCGCTGACGCGCATGGTCGGCGGGCCGGACGTCATGCGCGAGCAGATCGCCCACCTGGCCGAGCAGGCCCGCGACCCGTTCGTCACCGTGCAGGTCGTGCCCTTCGCGGCGGGCGCCCATCCCGGCATGCCGGGCAGCTTCGTGGTCATGAAGTTCGGCCCGGACGACCCCGACATCGTGTACGTCGACTCGATGGCCGGCGACCTGTTCCTGGAGCAGGAAACCGCGCTGACACGGTACAACGGCATCTTCGAACACCTGCGCGCCATAGCGCTCAGCCCTGGCGACACCACGGCCATGCTGAAGAAGCTGGCCGCATCCTAGAGAGGAACCGGGAATGACCGACCTGTCCAACGCCAACTGGAAGAAGAGCACGCTCAGCGGCGACGGCCAAAGCTGCGTGGAAGTGGCGATCACCGACACCGTGATCGGCGTCCGCGACACCAAGGACCGCGAGGGCGGCACGCTCGTCTTCAACCGTGACGAATGGCGCGCCTTCCTCGGCGGCGTACGCAACGGAGAGTTCGACCTCGACTAGAGACACGACCAGGCCCCGACAGCTCGCCGCGGCGAGCCCTCGACGAAGCCGCATCGTCGAGGGCCCGCGACTTCCGTATCCGTTTGTAATACACTCA
>NZ_JBHMQT010000011.1:0-93883 GCF_042435035.1 Sphaerimonospora cavernae | reverse complement strand
TACCTGTGGGGTGGACACTTCTGGTCCGGGTCCTACTTCGCCGGAAGCGTGGGCGGCGCACCGCTCGCGGTACTCAAGCAGTACATCGAGCAGCAGCAACGCCCGCTGTGACCTGCGGATGAAGGCACGCTCGCGCCCTAGCGGGCACTCCCGCGCGGGCCTTCACCCCCGGCCTGAAGGCCGGAGCACTGGCCCGCATTCCGGTAGATCGCGGGCGGCGTACACCTGGATGTCGAAGAGCCGTTGGATCGTGCGGTTGGTGACGAAGCCGTACTCTCGGACGTGGTCGGTGACCTTCTGGTCCATGCCGTCCACGCTCCGAGACCGATAACTCACCGCGCGGGACATCGCCGTGACGGTCTCCGGCCGCAGCCGATAGGTGGGGAAGGACCTCCTGGCCGTTCGCCGGGTCGCCTCCAGGAGGCCGCTGTCATCGGCCATCGCCGACAGGACGTCCTGGGTCTCGGCGACCGGGCGTTGGATCACGGCGGCGAGCCGGGTCGCGTCGATCGTGCTCCTCCCCCGCAGGTAGGACAGGGCGAGCAGGACATTGACGTCGCGGCCTGCCCTCGCAGGCAGTTCACCGACGAAACGGACGAACGCGTCGTTCCCGATCCCGCCGGACAGTGTCGCTCGCACCAGGGTGCCGCTGTCCTCGAACGTGGGAGGCTCCTTGCCTGCCCGCAGCATCTCCCGGTAGGCGCGGTCGATCCCCTGGCCGGTGCGCTCCGCGAGTTGCAGCGCGGCGATGGTCTCGGTCAGCAGACGGTTCCGGGGCGTTGACGGGTGCGTGAGGATGTTGTCCGGCGTGACGCCCGCCACGAGGCCCCCGGGGCTGGTGATCACCAGTCGTTCGGGGGAGTGCTCGATGTCCACCGTTGGTGACGTCTCCCTCCGCGGTGACCAGCCGCAGGGCTTCGAGCATGGCCCGATCGCCCAGCTCGGCGAGATGGTCCCGGCCTCCGGTCGTGAGAAGATCTCGAAGCCTGGCGAGCTCCACGGCGCTCAGGTCTTCGATCCGCGCCCTCGACGCCTCCGCGGACCAGTCGACCTGCCCTCGCGCGATCATGACCTCACGCTGCTGCGCAGGTGGGAATGGCAGGCATTCCGTGCCGAGGCGACGCGTGGCGAGTCCCGAGGCGTTGCTGTGGGGGATGACCCCCTGGGGGACCGTGATCGCGACCAGTCGTACGCCGTCCACGATCTTCTCGGTCACGAACGGCGTGATCGGCGGATGTGTCCGATCGAAGACGCCCTTGCGGATCTGGTCGATCGAGTAGGCGCCGGGCACGCCTCGCAGGGCGTCCGCGCGGGTCTTGGCTTTGTCGTCCACGCCCAGGACCACGGTCCCGCCGCGGGCATTGACGAAGCAGACGAGGGCGTCGGCGAGCAGGTTGAAGGTCGCCTTCGGTGATTCGGCTACGAGCTTGAAGTCCAGGACCTCGGTTTCCAAAGCGTCGGCGGGGATGCCGTCGCCCACGACGGCGAGTACGGCGTCAAGCTCATCCGGCTCCAGGCACTGATGGTAACTGAGAAACGTCGTTTTTCGACGTTTCTCAGTTACCATCAGTGCCTGTTCGTCAGGGGGGAGAGTGCGAGGGCCTGTCGGCGCGATGGAGCTGCGAGCGTACAAGCAGATAATGCCGCCCGCGGGGCAGGACGCGGACGACATGCGGCCGGAGCAGCGGTCGCACGAGGGATATGAGTGGCTGTACGTCCTGTCCGGTCGGCTGCGGCTGGCCCTCGGCGAGCACGATCTCGTCCTCACCGCCGGAGAGGCCGCCGAGTTCGACACCCGCGTGCCGCACGCGTTCGGCAACGCGGGACCGCAGCCGGTCGAGTTCCTCAGCCTGTTCGGCCCGCAGGGCGAGCGGCTGCACGTACGGGCCCGGCCCGCCGCGAAGGGATAAGAAGCCGGACAGTCGGAGTTTCTCGCGGTTTGACCAAGAGAGAATGGAGCGTCAGGATTTTCCGGGCAAATGCCCGTGCCGACCGACCATGGGAAGACCGGCATGTCCCTTCCTGTAGCCGTTTTACCGGTTCGCCAGTCCTACTCCCTTTTCTGGTGGTGGTCGGCGGCCCTGCTGATCGTCTGGGAATTCGTGCTGAAGTGGTTGGCCCTGCTCGTTCCCTCGGTGTTGGCGAGCGAGACCGTCACGTGCGGCTGGACGAGCTACGTTGCCGAGCCTGCCTGGAAGGAGGAACTGTCCGCCCGGCTGTGGCAGATCGACGTGTTCGTGTCGCCGGCGGTCCCCGTCACCATGGTGCTGTGCATCTGGGTGATCGCCCGCCGGGGTGCCGGCCATCCTCACGTACACAAATGGACCGCTTTCGCCGGTGTCAGCCTGGTCTGTCTGGATTATGCGTTGAAGCGGGCGCTGGCACTGCTGAACCAGATGCCGGAGGAGGCCACCTGCTCGGTGGACCCCGCGACGTTCAATGCTTTTCCCTTGGAATATGTCGGCTGGACATTCGCCTCCGTGGTCTTCATCATGCTCGGGGCCTGGGCGGGCATGCGGTCACCGAACCGGCCGGGGCGTCGTCGCCCGTTGCCATGGCGGCCCATCGCGCTGGTCGCGGTCGTCGCGGCCCTGCTGGTCGCCGTGGGCGTGGTGATCGTACGGCTCACGCCGAAGCCGCCGCCCGCCGTCGCGGCGGACGGGACGCCGCGCCACGCGCTGGTGCTGACGGGCCACCGCCTGGCCGTACTGGACCTGGTCGAGGGCGGCGGCGAGCCGGACAGGGTCGACGCTCCGGACGACAGGTTCTACCAGTTCACCGCGGTCGTGCGGGACACCGCGCCGGGCCGGTACCTGGCAGCGGTCAGCACCGCCGGGAACGGCGCCTGGGGAGACCGGTCCTCGCGGATCTACCGGATCGCGGTGCACGGGGACGGCGGCGCGGAGATCGGAGAGCGGGTGGGCGGTGATTACGAAGGCATCATCAAGGACCTGGCCGTCTCGCCGCAGGGCCGCATCGCCTACTCGCGCGCCGTGGGGAAGCGGGACGAATTCCTCGAGATCGACAGGACGTTCGTCGGGCTGGTGGACGATCACCGGGAATGGTCGGCCGCGGGTGGGCAGGGCCTTGGCACGTTCGGCGACGGAGGACTCGGCCTGCACTGGCGAGACCCGGACACGCTGGTGTTCCGGGCGATCCCGCCGAAGGCGGACTCGGCCCGGCTGGTCGCGCTCGACACGCGCCGCCCGGGCGCCGACCTGTCCGCCGCCAGGACGCTCCTGACCATGGGCGTCTTGGCGGACGGGACCGCGCTCACCGTTCCAGGCGAAACCCGGATGGTGATGTCCCAGGTCGGGGTGGAACGGATCTGGGACCAGCAGCTCGTGGTCGTCGATCCGGCCGAGAAGAAGCCGATCGGCTTGGCCTTCGCCCCGGGGTGCGGAAACATCGCGGCGTTCACCCTCGACCGGTCCGGCCGCCATCTGCTGGTCTCGGTGGACAACAAGGCCGGCCACTTCGTGGGCGACCCGCCGGAGCCCGCCTGCGGGAACGCCCCGCCGTACCAGCTGTTCCGCGTCGACCTGCGCCCCACAGCCGGCACCCCGGGACCGACGCCGCGCGCCGCCTCGTATCCCGGCGAGATCACCCCGCTCGAGCTGCCGCAGACTCCCGTATGGAGCGGAAAGTCCAGCGTGCACGGCATCGCCTGGTAAGTAGTCTGATAATCGCCTAAAGAACGAGGAGTGCGCCTAGCTAGTCGGCCCAGACGACACGGATGACGACGATCGTTTCGGCCTCGTCATCCGCATGGAAGTGGATCACGCCGCGCGCACCCGTGCTAGGCGTTCCTCGTAGTCGGGGATGGCCGCTTCGATGGGGACGGTGATCGCGATGCCGTTCAGGACCTCCTGCAAGGAAGCCTCATAGTCGGGGTCGGCAAGCGCGAGGGAGGACAACCACCACAGGTGCAGTACATCGTGCACTCGGTGGTATTCGCCGGGTTCGCGAGCGTCCTCCAGCGCCTTCCAGTACTGCGTGAGGAACTCCTGACGGTACTGCTCGGGCAGGGACTGCAGGATCGCCTTGGGGCTGTAGCGTAGATCGTGAACGGGCTGAGCGCTCATAGCACGAGCCTAGCCGCCAACGACCGGACACACAGGTCAGTCGCCCCAGAAAGCCCAGGCGCACCTCGATGTCGTGCAGACGCTGGGTGTCGGTCGCGATCGCCCGCCCGGTGCGGCTGGCCATGCTCGCGCCCTGCCGCGGGACTCACTTTCCGCTTGTCTGGTGTAGGAGCTATGGATGTCAGTTCGCCGGATCGTCCCCAATATCCAGTCTGAAGCCGTGGAGGAGAGCGTGAAGTTCTACGGCCTTCTGGGCCTGGAGGAGGTCATGAACCATGGCTGGATCGTGACCCTCGCCTCTCCGTCCGTTCGCACGGCGCAGGTCAGCGTCATGACCAGCGACAAGACGGCGCCCGTCACCCCCGACATGAGTATTGAGGTGGACGATGTGGACGCGGTCTATGCGGCCATGTGTGACAGCGGCGCCGAGGTCGTGCACCCGCTACAGGACGAAGAGTGGGGAGTCCGCCGGTTCTTCGTCCGCGACCCGAACGGCCGTGTGGTCAACGTCCTGGGGCACCGCTGACCTCACGAACTCTTCCTACACGGCCCTGCTGTCGACTATGACGATGGAGTCCACGACCTTGTCTGCGAGAGTCTGCTTCTTCTTGTCCCACAGTGGCCATAGGAAGCCGGCGCCAAGGGGGAGCACGTTCAGAAAGCGGCAGGCCCGGCGAGCGAAGGCCATCGCGATCCCAATGGGCTGGCCAGTGTGCATGTTCACGATTCGGATGCCGACCAGCTTCTTGCCCACAGATTGGCCGGTTCGCCCTTCGAGGATGATCTGCGCCGCGAAAAGCGCGACTAGTCCGACGGATCCGATCATCAAGATCAGCTGTGGGAGGCGTATGCCCCAAGCGGTCAGTACCGAGTAGTCGAAGAACTCGTACCTCTGTGTCATCGCGTCAGTGATTCCGGTGATGATGCTTGAGACGAACCAAGGCAGCAGGTAGACGACGAAGAGATCGATGATAGACGCCCCAAAACGACGTACCCAGTCGGCGTAGATAGATGGGGGTGGAGGCGGAGGTGGCGGCGGATAGGGCTTTCCCGTTTCCTGTCCTTTGTTCAAGGGGAAAGTCATCGGCGAACCGGATGCAGTGGGAGTGCTCAATCCTTCCTTCTTCTCGGCTGTCTCAGAGTTCTGGACCCACCACAGCCAGTACGGCGGAGCCTCTGGCCAGTCGGGTTCGGGTCCTTTCCAGTCCTCCGGAGGCTCCCATCCAGCGGGTATCGGCCACCCGGGAGGCGAGTTGAAGGACCAGTCGGAGCCTGGTCGCATGGGGATGTGCACGAAAACCTACCGAAAGCTATCGCAAATAAGCGCTGCTACATAATTCTCTATTTGCGGATAATTTAAGTCTCAAACTCATTGCGTTTCCGACTCATGCTCCTAACGCGGGTGGCATGCGTGGGAGCCGTCGACCTGCTTGCTGCACTCTGGCCGGGCGTGCACGACCGATCAGCCCTTGTCTCGGCAGGTCGGCCAGCTGTCCCCGGGTGCGCACGGGCAGTGCGGTTCCTTGCCGGTGAGGCGGGCATCGGTCAGTTCATCGATATCGGGCCGGGCTGCCGACTCAGGACAATGTCCATCAGGTCGCCCAGCGGGCCAACCCCGCCTCTCGCGTGGTCTCCGTCGACAACGATCCGGTCGCACTGGTGCATGCGCGGGCGCTGCTGGCACGCGACCGGGCGATGTGTCGAGCGGTTGATCATTCGTCGAGGATGGAGCGGACGACGGCGGGAGTGTCGGCGAGGTCGTGGAGGACGGCGTCGGCGCCTGCTTCGCGGAGCGTGGCCGCGTCGTAGGTTCCGGTGGCGACGGCGACCACGCGGGCGCCGCCCACGTGTCCGGCCAGGATGTCGTTGGGGGTGTCGCCGATGAGGACGGTGTTGGCCGACGTGAACGGCTGGCCGTACTTGCGGGTGGCCCGTTCCTGTGCCGGCCGTACCAGTTCGGGGCGTTCCTCGTGGTCCATGCCGTACGCGCCGACTTCGAAGTCCACGAAATGGTCGAGTTCGAAGGCCTTGAGCTTGCCGATCGCGACCGGTTCGATGTTGCCGGTGAGCACCGATTGGACGACGTCCGTACGGCCGGCGAGGGCGGCCAGCGCCTCGCGTGCGCCGTCCAGGACCCTGCCGTGCTCCTTGATCGCCGCTTCGTAGGTCGGGAACGTCTCGGCCAGCGCGAGGCCGAACGTGGCGAGCAGCTGGTCGGAGACCTCGATGTGGTGCATGCGCAGCGTGTCGGTCGCGATCGCCCGCTCGGTACGGCCGGCCATGTTGGCGACCTGCCGCAGCACCTGGCCGGTCGCGGTCTGGAAGGCGTCGGCGTAGATGTCCCGGCTCAGGCTGCCGGTGGTGATCAGGGTGTGGTCGATGTCCCACAGGACCAGCGTCTTCTCGGCACTCACCGTTCGAGCCTAATGATCGAGAACGCCCAGGACATCCCACTCAGGCGTGGACGACTCTGCCTGGTCCGGCTCGACGACATCATTCTTAACTATTGTCACGAAATATTTACTGATCGACAATCGTGGCGTCGAGGTCATCGGCATACGCCTGTGATTGGAGATCGCGTGCGTAGAACCGTTCCACTGCTCGCCGTCGCCCTGGCGGCTCTCATGGCGTTATCCCTGTTAGCGCCCGCAGGGGCCACGGCCGTAGCTCCAGCGGCGCCGGCCGCGACGATCAGCTGGACATCGTGTTCGCGCTACCCCTTCGCCGAGTGCGGCACACTCGCCGTTCCGGTGGACTGGAAGGACCCCGGCGGGCCGACGATCGACCTGGCCGTGGCCAGGCGCAGGGCCACCGACCCCGCGGCCAGGATCGGATCGCTGATCCTCCATCCCGGCGGGCCCGGCACCTCGGGGGTCAGCTACGCGCTGTCCCTGAACAACTTCAGCCCGGAGCTCAAGCGCCGGTTCGACATCGTGGGATTCGACCCCCGCGGCGTGGGCGACAGCTCCCCCATCAGGTGCTCTCTCGCGCTGGTTCTCCAGTTCCCCGACCCGCTCATCAAGAGTCAGGCGGAGTTCGACGCCTGGCTCGACTACAGCAAGCGGCTGCGCGCCGACTGCCGTGCCCGGACAGGGCCGGTTTTCGACCACATCGACAGCGTGAGCGCGGCCCGTGACATCGACGCGATCCGCGGCGCGCTCGGCGAGGAGAAGGTCACCTTCTACGGCCTCTCGTACGGCACGCTGGTCGGCCAGATGTACGCCGAACTGTTCCCCGACCGGGTCCGCGCCCTCGCCCTGGACAGCAACCTGGACCACAGCCTGGGAACCGGCCCCTACCTATACAGTTGGGCCGCGTTCGCCCAGGACAGCTTCAACGAGTTCGTGAAGTGGTGCGGCAGGGAGACCCGGTGCGCGCTGCACGGCAAGGACGTGCGAGCGTTCTGGACCCGCCTGCTGGACCGCGCCGACCGCGGTGAGATCCACCGCCCCGGCAGCCCCGCAAGACCGCTCACCAGGGAGGACGTGATCCGCTACGCCTTCCGGGCGGGCTACGTGCCCACGTGGTACGAACTCGCCGAACTGCTCGTGGCCCTCGACGCGGGCGCGCAGGAGCCGCCCGCCTCGGCGGCCCGGCTGCTGGGCGCGACGGCGGACCAGCCGGGGGCGTCGGCGGCGGCCGATCCGGAGATCTCCGACCCTCTCCAGCTCTTCTGCGCGGATTTCCGCTGGCCGATCCGCGACTACCGGGAGTACGCCAGGCACCTCCGTCTCGCCAGGGCCATCGCGCCGGACATGGGGATCGTCCCGACCAGCCTGACGCTCACCGCCGAGTGCCTGGGCTGGCCGGACCCGATCCCGAACCCCCAGCACCGCCTGCGGGTGAAGGGCAGCCCGCCGTTGCTGCTCGTCAACGGGCTGCACGACCCGGCCACCGGCTACGCCTGGGCGGCCCACGCCGCCGTCCAGATCGGGAGGGAGGCACGACTGCTCACCTACGAGGGCTGGGGACATGGCGTCTACGGCCGTGGCGACTGTGCCACGAACGCGATCGACGACTACCTGATCTCGCTGAAGCTGCCCGCGCGCGGAACCCGGTGCCCGGCCGTACCGGTACCGCTGCCCGACGCGGCCGACCAGCCCGCACCATCGGCCCTGCTGTCGGATATGTCGGACTGGCTGGCACCACATCACTGATCCACGTTGATCGCGCGGGACCACGGGTGCGCCTGGCCACCGTGATGGCCGACCTCCACCCGTCGGGCCGGCCCCCGGTCGCTGTCGACTGCGGGTGGACTGAGAGTTTGCGATACCTCAGCGATCAGAAGGTGCTCAGGCAGCTGCGGAACTCCTCGGCGGGCGCGCGGGCGGGCAGGCGGCGTCCGAACGCCTGCAGGCGTTCGGTGACCCTGGTGGAATCCAGGCCGCTCGCGGTCTCGGCGGCGCGGCGCGCGGTGTCGATCGCACCGTCCAAATCACGCTGGTCCAACTGGGCCTCGGCAATGGCGGCCAGCCCGAGCGCGGTGTCGCGTGCGTAATCGGCACTGCGCTCGGCCATGCCTTCCTCCAGCAGCCGGACCGCGGTTCCGGGATGGCCGATCGCCACCAGGCCCATGCCGACCTCGATCGTGGTCGAGGAGCGGGCCATCCAGTAGAGCCACGGCGGGTCTTCCTCAACGTCGCGCCTCTCCCAGTGCGCATCGGCGCGGGCGAGGATTCGCAACGCCTGACGCGGCTCTCCGGCGACGGCGTGCGCACGGACCTGCCAGGCGTCCAGCATCGCGTGTACCGTGCGGGAGGCACCGGCACCGATCCGGTCGCGGGCCACGTCCAGGAGGTTGACGGCGGTAGGGCCGTCGCCGGCGTAGGTGTGCTGCATGGCCATCTGCGACAGGATGTAGGCACCGGTCAGGGCATCGTCACCGGCTGCGGCAGCACGCAGACCCGCGTGCCAGTAGCGCTCGGCTGCGGCATGCCGGTCGGTGTCGAAGGCGGCCCACCCGGAAAACCGCAGCAGCTCACCGGCCGCGCGGTACAGGCGCTGTTCGATGTCGCTGCGGGAGCGACCGCGTTTCAGCAGTCGGATTACCAACCGCAGGTCGGCTCGGGCTTGGTTCAGGCAGTATTCGCCGCCGATCAGGTCGTCCAGGTGCCACAGCTGAGCCAGGCGGTTTTCGATCCAGGTGACGACCTCGGCGTCTGTGGTACCGCCACCAGCGGCATGGGCGAGCTTGGCCGCTGGGACGGCGGCCCAGGCACGCGCCAGGGTAAGAGCGACATCGCCCGACAGCGTCAGAAACGCCCGCCGATCCATCTCCGGTCCGATCTCCATGCACTCCGCCATGGCGTCAGCGGCTGTCTGCGGCGTCCAGGCCGCGTCGATCGCCGGTGGTGCGTCGAGGCAGATGGCGCACGTGGGTGAGCGGGTGGCGCAGCAGCGGGACATGCCGGATCACCAAGCTCCTCGGTATGCCGGACAGGGCGCCGCGCCCGGCGGGGCGGGGAGGTCATGCGGTGGGGAACGCGGCGAGCGCCTCGCCGAACTCGCGGACTTTCGGCTGGGCGGGCCAGTGGCGGGTCAGCCGGTCGCGCAGCGGAGCCAGCTCGGCCACGACGTGCTGGGAGCCCGCCTGGCGTGCTTCGGTCAGACTGGCCAGGCCGGCGATCGCGGCGGCGTCCGGGGCACGGTCGGCGGCATGGGCGCCGCCCAGGCGGGCCAGATGCACCGCGCGGTCGCGATGGTAGTCGGGAGGCAGGCCGGTCAACTGCGCCTGCAAAATGGTGACAGCGCGGCCGGGTTGCCCGGTGCTCAGGTAGCAGGTGGCGCGCTGAAGCTCAGCGAACCGCGGGCCGTAGAAACGCAAGTAGGCCGGAACGCTCGGACTCGGTGAGGTGGCCAGGAGTTCGTCGGCGGTATCCAGAGCGGCGGCGTCGATGCTCCCGGTCTGGGCCGTGCCCCGCGCGTGGTAGAGCCGGGCCACCCCCTGCAGGGCGGCGGGGATCTGCCAGGTGGTGTGCTGGGCAGCCTGGGCCAGTTCGATGGCGCGCGGGTAGTCACCGTGGTCGAGGGCGAGCGACGCGGTACGCATCATCATGTAGGTGGCCATGGTGGTGTCGCCGGCCTCCAGCGCCCAAGAAGTGGCATTGGCGGCCCAGCGGCGGCAGCCGTCGAGATCGGCGACCTCCCGGTGCAGCCACGACAGGTGCTCGGCGATCTCAGCCTGCAAGCCGCGCAGGTCCCGCCGTAGCGAGGCATCGGCGCTCTCGCGGCTGGCGGCGATGTCGCGCAGCGTGTCGGTGAGCGCGGCGATGTGCGCGGCCGGAGTCAGCAGGTGGTGGCCGCTTTGGTGGGCGAGCAGGGTCCGGCGGAAGGAAGCGGTGACGGTGGTGGTCTCGGTGGCGGCCGACGCCAGGGCGGCATCGGGCAGTAGCGCCGCCAAGCCACCCGTGGCGAGCAGTGCGCTGAATCTGCGGCGCGACATGGTCACGGTGATGCTCCATTCACCGATGGGAGTTCGCAAAGCGACAACCGCGTCATTCTCGTAATTTTCAGGGTAGGTCGCCTGCGCCTCGGCCGGGTGCCGGAGGCCGTCCAGGACATCGGTGATCACTTCATACGGGACAGTGACCTCATACGGAGTCGGGACGCGGCGCGGCCCGTACAGCAGGTCGTCGACCAGGCACCCGTACAGGGTCGCCAGGCGGCCCAGGTCCTCCAGGGACGGGGTGCGCGCCGAGGACGATCCGGTGGTGCCGGGGCCGCGCCACCGCTCCCAGTAGGAGACGTGCTTGGCGGTTTTCGGGACGGGGGCCGGCCAGCGCCGGTTGTAGCGGTCGGCGATCTCGGCCTGGCTCAATCCCAGGGCGTGCCGGCAGGCCACCCGGGGGTTGAGGCCGAAGCGCCGCATGAGTTCGGCGGCGATCTGGGCGGTGGGCGAGCCGGTGCGGCGCATCCGCGCGGCCAGCTCCTTGATCAGCCTGCGCGCCTCGCCGTCCATCCTCTCGCCCCTCCCGGCGGTGAACTCGACTCCCCCTGACCGTAGCCGCCGGCCGGCTGCCGGCACACCCCGCGCGGCGGGGAGTGCGAAATCCGGTGCCGCTCCCCGCGATCGGGGGTCGTGCGGACACCTCGCTGTGATGTTTGGTGAAGGCGCCGCACCGGCCGGGGAAAGGGGACACGATCGCCGTGGCGGCAGCCGCCGCCCCCGCCACCCTTCGAAGGAATCGCTGATGACGACATCGCACATGAACACCGCCGACGCCGACACCGCCGCCGAGTTGCGGGCCGCCATGGTCGGCGAACTGCGCAGCACGGGTGCGATCACGTCCGAGTCCGTCGCCGAGGCCGTCTCCACCGTTCCGCGGCATCTGTTCGCTCCCGGTGAGCCGCTGGAGGCGGTATACGACGACGGCAATGCCGTACTGGTCAAGCGTGATCCGAACGGCACGGCCACCAGCTATCTGTCCGCCGCCCACATTCAGGCGGTGATGCTGGAGCAGGCCGAGATCGAACCCGGCATGCGCGTCCTGGAAATCGGATCGGGCGGTTACAACGCGGCTCTGCTCGCCGAGCTCGTCGGCGCCGGCGGGAAGGTCACCTCCGTCGACATCGATCCCGACATCGTCGCCCGTGCCCGCGACTGTCTGGCCGCCGCCGGATACGACCGTGTCGAAGTGATGCTGGCCGACGCCGAGTACGGGGTGCCCGTGGGCGCCCCGTATGACCGGATCGTGGTCACGGCCGGGGCCTGGGACATCTCTCCCGCGTGGGTGGAGCAGCTATCCGAACGCGGCAGGTTGGTCGTCCCGCTGCGCATGCGGGGGCTGACCCGCTCGATCGCGTTCGACCGCGACGGTGAGAGCCTGGCGAGCCACAGCTACCGCCTGTGCGCCTTCGTGCCGATGCAGGGGTCCGGTGCTCACCGCGAGCGGACCGTGCTGCTCGGTGATGAGGCAGCGCTGCGCCTGGACGACGAATCCCGGCACTTCGACGTCGCGGCGATGCGGAAGGCCCTGCACTCCCCGCGGCTGGAACGCTGGTCGGGAGCGGCGTTCGATCTGCCCGACGAGCTGGAGCTGTTCCTCATGAGTGCGCCGCAGGCCGTGATGCTGCACACGAGTGAGGAATTCGTGGAGCAGGGACTGCTCGCCCGATCCGCGGGCAGAGGCGTGCCCGCCCTGATCAGCGACGGTGGCAGCTTCGCGTACCGCACGAAGCGGCCGGACGAGGCGACCGGCGGATTCGAGTCCGGAGTCATCGCGCACGGCCCCGAGGCCGAGCAGGTCGCCGCGCGGTACGTGGGCCTGCTGCGCCAGTGGGCGGACAACCACCGGCGCCGAGGCGCGGCGCGCATCCGCTACATCCCGAAGGCCGTCGGTATGGCCGTGCCGTACCAGGAGTTCGCGGTCAAACGGCGCGGCGTCGTCGCCATCTTCTGGTCCTGAAGCCACCGCGCCCTGAAGCCACCGCGCCCTGAAGCCACCGGGCCCCAAGCACGAGGGGTGCCTGGGAGATCGCACCACCACCATTGAGGAGGTTTTTCATGTCCATCCAGCTCAACGAGGCACCCGCACCCGCACCCGCGCAGATCCTGGAGGATCTCAGCGATTGGGACCTGGACGTCTCGATCGTCGAGTCCGGCCCGGCGGCGGACAGGCTCATCCAGATGACCGACGACAACTGCGGCAAGACGTGCCAGTCCGCCTGCCCGGCCACCTGCCCGTAGACAGCGCCACCAGCACCTGAACCATCCGAAGAAAGTGCGGCCGGCCGGGCTTCACCGCTCCGGCCGGCACCGCCCGTGATATGGGGAGCAGCAGGTGTATGAGTATCTCGATGCCGTGGTGGTGCGGGCGTCGGCCTGGACACTGGACCAGACGATCGGACCGTGGCCCGACCTGACCGGGCAGACGGCCGGGCCCGCGTCCTGGCGCCCCTGGCTGCAGCAGATCATCCAGATCCCTGGCTTCATGGCCGCCGTGGAGCAGGCCAGCCCGGTCCTGGCCCGCCGCGTACGCGGTATCTGCGACGGGACCACGACGCCCGAGCCCGGCGTGCGCCGCGCGGTGCTGGCGATCATGCGCTACCTGCTGCGCGCCTCGGGCCGCGCCACGCCGTTCGGCCTGTTCGCCGGAGTCGCCACGACCCGCATCGCCGACCTGCCCGCCGTGCGCGTCGGCACAGCGCACCAGGCCGCCGCCAAAGTCGACGCCGAGTGGCTCACGGCCGTGATCGAACGCCTGGAAGCCGAACCAGAGCTCCGGCCGCGCCTGATGGTGCAGGTCAACAACCTGGTGATCGAGCGTGACGGCTACCTGGTGTTGGAGCACCTCCCAAGCGGGACGACCGGGAACGCACCTGTACGTGTATCCGTGCGTGCGACCGATCCGATCCGCGCTGCCATGACCTTGGCCGGTGAGCCGATCCGGTTGGGGAACCTGGGTGAAAAGCTCGCGGCCGACTTCCCCGGCGTTCCCGCCGACGTCGTCGGCAACCTGCTGGCGGACCTGGTGACCCAGCGCCTGCTCATCACGAGCTTGCGCCCGGCGATGACGGCGACCGATCCCCTCGGCTACCTCCTGGGCGAGCTTGATGCGGTGCAGGCCGGGCGGATCGCCGGTGTCGCCGAAACCGTTGAACGCCTGCGGGAGATCACCGCCGGACTGGCCCGGCACAACCACGCGCCCACATCGTTGATCGCGCGGGACCAGCGGGTGCGCCTCGCCACCGTGATGGCCGACCTCCACCCGACGGCCAGGTCCCCGGTCGCTGTCGACCTGCGGGTGGACTGGGAGCTTGCGGTACCCCAGTCGGTGGCGGCCGAGGCGGCGAAGGCCGCCGGTGTGCTTGTGCGCCTGGCGCCGCGACCCGATCTCGGACCCGCTTGGGTCGCCTGGCACGGCCGTTTCCTCGAGCGTTACGGCCCGCGCGCCCTGGTCCCCGTCCTGGACGCGGTCGACGCCGACGCCGGGATCGGCTACCCGGACGGTTACCTCGGCGCACCGTCCGCGCCCCCAGATGGTGGGTTGACCGAGCGGGATGTGAAGTTGCTGGTGCTGGCGCAGAAGGCCGCATTGGGCCGCCGACGCGAGATCCTGCTTGATGAGGCAGCGGTCGCCGATCTCGCAACCATCCCTTCCGGAGCACCCGTACAGCCCACGACCGAGTTGACCGTGCGCCTGCACGCCCCGACCCTGCAGGCCCTGCACGACGGAGAGTTCACTCTCGCGATCATCGGGGCATCCCGCGCCGCCGGGACCACGACCGGACGGTTCCTGGACCTGTTCGACCCCGGAGACCGCCTGCGGATGTCCGCGCTGTACGCGGCCCTGCCCACAGCGACGCAGGACGCGCTGACCGCGCAGGTCTCCGCCTCGGCTCCGCATACGGCGACGGAGAACGTTGCCCGCGCCCCGCAGGTGATGACGCACCTGCTGCCGCTCGGCGAGTACCACGACGGCGGTGGCGACGGTCGAATACCGCTGGAGGATCTCGCCGTCACCGCGGACGCGCACCGCATCTACCTGGTGTCGCGGTCGCGGCGTCGGCCGGTGGAGCCGGTGGCGTTCAACGCGGTGAATCCCGTCACCCACACGCATCCGCTGGCGCGGTTCTTCACCGAGGCCACGAATGCGCTGAGCGTCCCGTGCGCCGTGTTCGACTGGGGGGCCGCGGCTCGGCTGCCGTTCCTGCCCGGGCTGCGCTACGGGCGCACGATCCTGTCCCCGGCCCGATGGCTGCTCACCGCGACCGACCTGCCCGGCCCCGGCGCCTGCTGGCCGGAGTGGGACCGAGCGCTGACCGCATGGCAGGACGAGGCCGCACTCCCACGGAACGTCTACCTCGGCGACACAGACCAGCGCATCGGCCTGGATCTGTCCGAGCCCGCCCACCGGGCCCTGCTACGCGCACACCTGGAGCGCACCGGCACCGCCATGCTGCGCGCCACCCCCGACGCCGGGACGGCAGGATGGATCAGCGGGCACGCCCACGAGATCGTCGTGCCCCTGGCCGTCACTGGGCAGCCCACGAGAACACCGCCGTGGCTGGGAGCAACGGAGACCACTCGCCGTGATCATGGCTACCTGCCCGGCTGCGACGGCCGGTTCTCCCTAAAGCTCTACGGCCACCCCGACCGGCAGACCAGTGTTCTCACCCGCCACCTGCCGTCTCTACTCCACGAGCTGGGCGACCAGGCCGAATGGTGGTTCCTTCGCTACCACGACCCCGATCCGCACCTGCGCCTGCGCCTGAAGCTCCCGACCGACAGCTTCGCCTCCGCCACCGCGGTGATCAGCGCCTGGAGCCGGCGACTCCGTCAGGCCGGCCTGGTCACGCATGCGGTCTGGGACACCTACTTCCCGGAGACCGCCCGTTTCGGGGGTGCAGCGGCGATGGCCACCGCCGAGGCGTACTTCGCCGCGGACTCGGCCGCGGCGCTCGCACAGCTGACGGCCGGTGGCCAGGCGAACGGCCCCGACCTGCGCGCCCTGACCGCCGCGAGCATGCTCGACATCGCCATCGCCCTGATCACGGACGCCGCCGAAGCGATGCGCTGGCTGATCGAGCACGCACGCACCGACACATCTCCTCCGGCTCGCACCCTCTACGACCAGGCCGTCGCCCTGGCCAACCCGAACGACCACCGCGACCTGGCAGCGCAGCCCGCAGGCGAGCGCATCGTCTCCTGCTGGGCCCGGCGGCGCACCGCTGCGGCCGCCTATCGGCAGGCACTGGAGAAGAACGGCACGCCCCCGGCCGCCCTGCTGCCCGAACTGCTGCACCTGCACCACGTCCGAATGGCCGGGGCCTTCCTGCCAGGCGAGCGCGCATGCCTGCACCTGGCCCGCGCCGCCGCCCTGAGCTGGACCGCGCGAACCGCGAGGAGACCATGAACACCTCCGTCATCGCGGATGTTCTTGCCGCATCCGACGCCGTCGCCTCGGCACTGGCCGACCCGGAAACCGCCTGGAGCGCGGCGCCGACCGGCGGGCGGGCGTGGCCGCAATCGCTGGCCGGAGGAGCGGCGGGCATCGCACTGCTGCACATCGAACGCGCCCACTCCGGCCACGGTGACTGGGACACCGCCCGCGCCTGGCTGTCGGTGGCCGCCTCCGGTGAGCTGACCGCGGCGGCCAACGCGGGGCTGTTCCTCGGTGCCCCGGCCGTGGCCTTCGCCCTGCACGCGGCCGCCCGCACATCGAACCGCTACCGGGACGCCCTAGCCCGCCTGGACGAGGCGGTCACCGCGCTCACCCGCGCCCGCCTGGCCGCGGCGCACGCGCGCATCGACCAGGCGCAGCGGCCCATGATGAGAGAGTTCGACCTGATCCGCGGCCTGGCGGGCCTGGGCGTCTACCATCTGCGGCGGCACCCGGACCACCCGATCACCCGGGACGTCCTCGCCTACCTGGTACGACTGACCGAACCGCTACCCGGTAGAGGCGAGCTGCCGCCGTGGTGGACGGATGTGTCGCTCAACGGTGAGCCGAGCCCCGACCACCCGCATGGCCACGGCAACCTCGGCATGGCCCACGGCATCGGCGCGGTGCTGGCCCTGTTGTCGCTGGCCATGCTGCGCGACCTGCCAGTGGACGGAGCCGGGGAGGCGGCCGGGCGGATCTGCGCGTGGACCGATCAGTGGCGTCAAGACGACGGCGCGGGGCTGTGGTGGCCGGGATTCATCACCCTCGACCAGGTCCGCACGCACCGCGTCGAGCCGTCGCGGCGGCCTCGCCCCTCATGGTGTTACGGCATCGGCGGCACCGCTCGCGCCCAGCAACTGGCGGGCATCGCGCTCAAGGACGCGGCGCGACAGACGGCCGCGGAGAACGCGATGCTCGCCACGCTGCGCGATCCCGCTCTGGCAGAGCGGCTCCCGGAGATCGGGCTGTGCCACGGAATGGCCGGGCTGCTGCAATCCGCGTGGCGGATGGCCGCTGACGCCGCAACACCTCACATCGCCGGCGAGTTGCCCCGCCTGGCGGCCCGACTCACCGCACGCGTACAGGAGGACCCCGCGCCCGACCCCGAACTCCTGGACGGCGCCGCAGGGGCCGCGCTCGCCCTGCACACCGTCGGCACCGGCGCCGCCCCGGCATCGCACTGGGACACCTTCCTCCTGCTGGCCTAACCCTCTGGAGCCGCCCGCATGGATCACCGCCCCTGGCGCCAGGTCAACATCGCCTTCCCCGACTGGGCCGACGCGGAGAACGCCGCCGTGGCCCATATCGCGCCGCTGCTGGTCGCGGCCGAGACCGAGGGACTGCTCACCGCGTGGTTCTTCGTCCGCAAAGCGCCCTGCTGGCGGGTGCGGTACCTGACCGTCGGCAACGCCTCCCAGACGCACGCCTACCTCCACCACCACCTCGAGGCCCTCAGACACGCGGGACATATCGGTGATCTGACGCAGGTCGTCTACGAGCCGGAGACGCACGCGTTCGGCGGCCTCGAGGGCATGCGGGTCGCCCACCGGCTCTTCCACGCCGACAGCCGGAACCTGCTCGCCTACCTGGCCGACACCCGCGGCTCACCCGGCGTCGACCACCGCCGCGAGCTGTCGATCCTGCTGTGTACCCTCCTGCTGCGTGCCGCCCGCCTGGACTGGTACGAGCAGGGCGACGTGTGGGCACGGGTCACCGACCACCGCGACCTGCCCGACCAGGTCCCCGAGCACCGGCGGCGCGCGTTGCACAGCGATCTGCGACGGCTGATGAGCGTGGACCCGGCGAACCTCATGCGCGAGGGCGCACCCCTGGCCTTCGCCGCCGAATGGGCACAGGCGTTCACCTCCACCGGGCAGGACCTGGCCGCTCTGGCTTCCGGCGGGCTGCTACACCGTGGGCTGCGTGCCATCCTGACCCACCATGTGATCTTCATCTGGAACCGGTTCGGCCTGCCCGCCACACTCCAAGCCGTCCTGGCCGCCACCGCCAAGGCCGTGGTGTTCGGATGCGATCCCACCGCGACACCTCACGCAGAAGAGGAGCCATGAACCCCACCGGGCCGATAGCGCACCGCTTCCCGCTCGTCGCCCGCCCTCGCCCGGCCTGCACCCCACTCGACAACCGCGTGGACGCGCTGTGCGCTCTCGCCCGTACGGCCGAGCAGGACAACGACCCGGCGTCGGCGTCCGCGGTGTTCAACCAGGCCGCGCTGCTGGCCTCCGACATCGGGTTGCCAGACCTGGCCCGCGCGTGGTGCCACCGGCACGCCGGCGTGTATTTGCAGGCCTGCCCTTTGGGCGGGCGGGCCCGCTACGCCCTGGAGCCGCTGGTCAACCTCGCCCGCCTGCACATCCGCGACGGCAACGGCGACGCCGCCCTGGACCTCCTCGCCACCCTGTACGACGCGGTCACCTCCCAGGCCGACACCACGGTCGACGGCCTTCCGGTTCCCGCCTCCACCCTCACCACGACCCCCGGCGAGCACCAGGAGTTGCGGCAGTGGCTCTGGACGGTCCACCTCGCCGACGGCGCCCGTGCCCTGACCCGTGCGGGCCGCTGGCGCGACGCACTCACCCACATGGAGCGGCACAACGGCATCGGCCGCCGGATGTTGGACGGCCGCCAGGTCGCCGTGATCGCCGCGGCCACCGCAGGGGACACCGGCGGTGCGTTGACCCTGCTGGCGGACACCGCCCCAGGCGAAGCGTGGGAGAACGCGGTGACAGCGTGCCTGCGTGTGCTGTGCGGTCAGGCCGCCGATCGGCCGATCGACCAGGACCTCGCCGTGATGCTGGACCTCTACCGGCAGTTCACTCCCGGCTCGGGCCTGGCCGTGTTCGAAACCCGTCTGGGCCTGTCGGTCGTCGACGCCGCAGGTGTCGTCGACGATCTCGCCGCGCAGGCCGTCGCCGTGACGCTGGTCCAGCGCACCGTGGGATCCGGGGACGGGTACGCGGCGCGCGAAGTGCTGGGGCACGACGGCTGCTCCGGAATGCTCGCCGATGGCCAGGCCCGCGTACTGGCCGAGCTGGTGGAGGCGTGCGCACTGGACCGCCGGAAGCTCCCCACTGGATCGGAGAATGAGCTTTCAGCCGCGCTGGACATCAGCGAAGGCATTATCCGGAGGGCAGCGGAGACCCGGTGACAAAGTGTTCCTGCCCCGCCTGGGCAGGATCAATGCCTGCGCGTCCACCCGCGAACTCGCCCGGCGGATCGAGGCCGGGACCGCGCGGATCATATCGGCCACCCTGCGGATGCAGGCGGGCTGCTGGCGGCTGGGGACCGCGGCGAGTATCACGCCGGTACCCGCTCAACTACGACTGCGAGCAGCGGTTATTGGAGGTTCCGGATCATCCGTCTTACTCACCCCGCCGGACGGTGCCTGCGCCCGGCGGCCTCGACATAGGCGTCCCTCAGCAGGTCTAGGATCTCCTGGTCCACCGGGTTGGTCAGGTTGTTGTTCTGGCGGATCTCGTTGGGGAACCGTTCGTCCAGCCGGGCCAGCGTCTTGGGGGCCTCAGCCTTTACGACCGTACGCTGCGGGCAGACGAAAGCGCCGCGGTCGTTCCAGACGGTGATCATCCCTCGGGCCTGGCCCGGCAGCCGAAGGTTCAGCACCCAACGGCCCTTGCCCACGGTCGTGTACAGCGTGGCCAGCCCTTCGCTTTCCAGTTCGTGCGCCCAGGTGCTGAGGCGCCGGAGATGCTCACGATGGGCTGGGTCCGCGCTGTCGATGCTCGCGGTGAACAGGGCCGATCCGGCCACTGGCCTGGCCTCCCGACTCGGGCTCGGCGGTCGGACGGGCGGCGGCAGGGGGGACCGCTCGGGCTCGATCAGCTGGGGCACCAGCACCTGGGCACCCTGGACCTCGTACGCCGACACGGTCACGAGGTCGATGTCGAGCCGTTCGTTGGTGACCGCCTGCAGATATCCGGCGAGATCGATCAGGTCGGGTGATGCGGCGTCGAGCACCACCACGCACCGAATCCGGCCCTCCTCCAGAGCCGCGGTCATGCGGCCGCGGAAGGCATCGAGGTCCACGGAACCGTCGGCGATCTCCGCCTCGACCGCCTCCGCTATTGAGGAGTTCCCACGCTTTGCGAGGTACGGACGGATCAGTTCCTCGAACGCCTCGGGCGAGAGCCGGAAGAGGTGCGACGCGTAGCCGAGGACCTGGGTGAAGACCGACCTGCGGTCCGAGTTGGCCGCGAGCTTCACCTCGATGACCACGGGCTGGCCGGTGTCGGCGTCCATCGCGACCAGGTCGGCGTACCCGTTGCCGAGGAGGACCTCTCGTCCCAGCATCACCAGCCTCGGCTGTCCGCGCAGCGGCAGCATGGCGGGAGCCCGCTCGATGCTGTCGTGAAGGTTCTCCTCCAGGAGGAACGGCTGCGTGGGCAGCGGAACCAGCCCATCCGGAGTGTCCTGCCAGATTCCCGTCATCGACCCCGCCTCACGATCTTCCGATGACGCCAGCGTTCCACTCGGTCCGCACACCGTCCACCCGTGCTACGAGATCGTTGCAAGCGGGTTCTGCGTTAAATATGGGCTGGCACCAACAGTCGAGCCCGTCAAGCGGCATGTTGGGTCTTGTGGCCGGGGCCGGTTCTGCTACTCGGTGTCGGCCTCGGACTGGGGAGGGGCCGGTGCGGCCAACTCGAACCAGACGGCTGTGCCCACCGCGCTACGGCTGAAGCCCCAACGATCGGCAATGTGATCGACCAGCCAGAGCCCTCGACCACCCGCCGCGTCGAGGTCGGCGTCCTTCGTGCGAGGAATCAGGGCGGAGCCTTCGTCGCGGATGGCAATCATCACGCGCTCACCACCGAGCCGGATGGAGACGAGGAACCCGCCCTCAGGTTCTCCGTGGCGTACGGCATTGGCCGCAAGCTCGCTGGTGAGCAACATGGCGTCATCGGTCCACGGATGGGCGTCCCCCAACGTCGCTCCCACGAACCGCCGAGCCGACCGCACCTGCTCAGGCGAAGAGGGGAATCGACGTGAGATCACGAGATGCGGCTGAGGGATCGAACCGGAAAAGGACTGGGACTCCATGCCGAAGTCAGACGGTAGAGACGCTCCTGCAACGAGCACGGGCGGGACGCGATCGTTCACGCTGGCCTACCTCCAGGTCGGTTGCATCGGTTACTTAGGAGAGTTGCAGTAACACGTACTGTACGGATGAAGTGAGAATCTCACTTCTGCAACTCCCTTGGCCGAGACTCACAAGATTTTTTTGGATCCTGCGGCGCGATGGTAGGCCGGGCCGCGAAACTGGCGGCATGGTGTATCGACCGACTGTGCGGGCCCGTCGCTTGGCACGTGAGCTGAGGCGGTTGCGTGACCTGCAGGGCCTCACCTTGCAGGAAGTGGCCGACCGGCTCGGTTGGTCACGGGCGCGGGTCTCTCGCATCGAGACGACGCAGGTTAGGCCACATCACGGCGACGTTGCCGACCTGCTCGACCTCTATGGAGTGAGCAGCCCTGAGCGCGATGCCCTCATCGCGCTCGCAAGGCAGGTACGGCAACGCGGTTGGTGGACCGCGTATCAGGATGTTTTCTCTGGTAGCTACGTAGCTCTCGAAGACGAGGCATCGGAGATCCGGGCCTGGGACGCGCAGCTCATTCACGGCCTGCTCCAGACCGAGGACTATGCCCGGGCTGTCATCCGCGCCGGCCGCATGATCGCCGATGACGGGGAGATCGACCGCCGGGTCGTCGCCCGCAGGGCCAGGCAGGCCATGCTGGACCGACCCCAACCGCCACGACTGCACGTCATCGTGGACCAGGCCGCCCTCCAACGTCAGATCGGAGGCCGGGACGTCATGCGGGAACAGCTGCGGACGTTGGTCGATCACGCAGCCCGATCCGCCATCACCATCCAGGTCGTGCCGTACGACATGGGCGAGCACGCCGGACTGGATGGCCGCTTCACAATCCTGAGCTATCCGGATCCGGCCGACCCTGACATCGCCTATGTGGAAGGCACGATGGGTGACATCTACCTTGAGAGCGCAGAAGATGTAGCAAAGCACCGGTTGAGGTTCGATCAGATCGGCGCGGCGGCGTTGTCGCCCGCGGAGTCTGCCGCGCTGATCGGCAAGCTGGCTCGGGAGTGAGCATGGACGATATCAGGAACGAACTCGTCAAAGCGCGGTGGCGCAAGTCCTCCTACAGCGGGAGCGGCGACCAGTGCGTCGAAGTCGCCGCTCTGTCAGGAGGACGGCGGGCCGTGCGCGACTCGAAGGACCCGGCCTCTCCCGTTCTCGTCTTCACGAGCACCGAGTGGATCGCCTTCCTCAACAGAGTCAAATCCGGGGAGTGCTGGTAGTAGCAGCGATCTTGCTGGTGCGATCTTTGAGTGGGTCATCTAATCCAAAAAATTGGGATTCACGGTAGCGAACCACTTGGGTAAGCGCGAAGCGGTGTACTTTTCGAGCGACTTAGGGTCAAGATCGAGGGCGGCGACGAGTACATGGGCGGCCAGTAGCGGTGGGATGGCGTTGCCGATCTGTTGAGCGATGTCGCTGCCGCTCCATGGATAGTCGGAAGGAAAGGTCTGGAGTTGTCCTGCTTCGGCATAGCTGAAGCGACGGTCGCCTCTACCGGGTAACAAGACTCGGTTGCGGGAAACCTTTCCGGTGACGGTGAATGACGGTTCGGTAGAGACACGTCGACCACGCGCCTTCGGGTCGCCTCCGGTGCCGTAATTGGAGACGACGACGAAGGGCTCTGGCAAGTCCAGCACGTCGCCCATCGTTACCCAAGGGAGTAGGTTCACGTCTCCCTCTGCGCGTGCCACTCCCTTGCGATATGGACGGTGAGTTGGCTTGGGTAGCGTGGCTTCGCCGTGGCGACGGGCAATGAGAACTGCTCGCCGGCGAGTCTGCGGTATTCCATATTGCTCCGTGCGTAGCACGCCATGTGCTACTCGGTAGCCCTTGCCAGCAAGAGCTTCGCCCATCGCTTCCCAAACAGGGAGGACGGCTGGTACCTGCTCCAAGACGATCGCGTCGTAGTCGCGTCCATCGTCGATCGCCGCAAGGGCCCATCGTAGAGGTTCCAGCACTAGAGCCGTCCGCTCGTCCTTCATCTCTTTCAGATCACCTGTGACGTCATCACCGGCAGCCATGCGCTTGACGAATCCGAGTACGTCGTCGAGGGCGTGGCGTCCCTTGCCGGATCCTGCGACGGTAAACGTTTGGCAGGGTGGCCCAGCGGCGAGGACCTGAGCTGTTCTGAAGTCTCCAGGCGCGAAGTCGCGAACATCTCCCTGCCTGGTGTGTAGGCGTGCTGCACGTCGAGTGGTACAGGCGTTCGAATCCCACTCGATGCCGACTGCAGGGAGGCCCAGCCAGGTTGCTGCCACGTCGAGTCCGCCAGGCCCGGCGAACAGATCCACAATCTGCATGGCGTGCACATGATCTCCTGGCTACGGTGATGTCACAGAGGGTAATGCAGGCGTATACCCGCTGTGAATAAACCATCGGAGATCTGCATAACGATCGCAAGCATACTCTCTGTTTACGGTGGCTAGCCACCGTGACATCGTGGGATCATGCCCAGCAAGCACAGGTACGCTTCCGCTGTGTACCGGCCTGAGCCAGATCTTCATCGCCGGGCCAAGGAGGCTGTTGCCGCAGTTGACTCCAATATGAATGCGCACGTCATCGGGTTCCTTCGCTGGCTGGTGGGAGAAACCGACCAACTCCCAGCTCGCCCGACCCCGATCCGCCCGGAACCTTCGAGCTCTGATGGGGGGAGTCCCACCAAGCGGTGAGCAGTCGCCGATCCAGTCAGAGGTTGATCCGTTGGTCCGCCAGGGTGGAGGCCAGCCACAGGTAGTACGCGACGCCCAGCGGCCTGAGCTGGCAGCTCGCCTGTGTGAGCCGATCACCTGGGCTGTCGAGTGCATGGGATCCCGGAACGTCCGAGTCCATAGGACCGGCGGTGGTGCCCGCTACCTTGGACCTCATGGGGTCGAGGGTAGAGTCGTGGGCTTCGAGCGAAGCGACGCGGGCGAGCATGAGATCCAACAAGCATCGTGACACCAAGCCCGAACTCGCTTTGCGGCGAGCCGTTCATGCACTCGGCCTGCGGTACAGAGTTGCCGTCCGCCCCCTCTCTGCGCTCCGCCGTACAGCCGATTTGGTCTTCCCTCGCATTCGCGTCGCAGTCTTCGTCGACGGCTGTTTCTGGCACGGATGCCCCGAACATCACAGTGTGGCCAAGACGAATGCCGCGTACTGGGCAGAGAAAGTCCGCCGCAATCGAGAGCGAGACGAGGAGACTGACCGCCTACTCAAGGCGGCGGATTGGTCAGTTATCAGGATCTGGGAGCACGAGGACCCTGGGGAGGCGGCACGGCGTGTGGCGGCGGTGGTTTGTACCGTCCGCGCCGCACAGCGCGGCGGGCGGAGAGCCTGACAGACCGCTCCGCCGTTAACGCGTGGCTCGAGAGAACGGGGTGCAGACCGACGTTCCCACGGGATGATCGTGCTTGCATGGCCACGAACAGTGTTCGGTATCGAGCAAGGAGGGCAGGAACGGCGCGGTCGTCCGGCGGATGTCGAACATATGACCTAAGTGGGCAACGCATACGATCTGGGCCAGTCGGCGCACTGCTACATTGCGCAACTGAATCGTTACGGGAAAAGGCTCAGGCGGGGACTACCGTTGCGCTGGTAATGCCGGTAACGTCCCTCGCAGTTGCAGGCCTGTGCCACCTGGTTTGCGCGCTGCGGTGGTGATTTTCGCCAGCGGGTTGCCGGATGTCGGAGGGGCTGTACCTGCGAGACCGGGCACGAGAACATGGGGCGTAATGGCGGCGCAGCAAGACTGGCTACCGGATCTCAGACTCGCGCAAGAGGTCAAAGAACAGTTCGATCGGGCGATCGGATCGTACCGCGAGGACCCCAACCTGATCAGCGAGCACGCGAACCATGAGGAGTCGATCCGGGTCGGTGGGTACGCCAACCGCACGCTCCTTGAGTTAGTGCAAAATGCGGCGGATGCCATGTCCGGTGGGAGCGCGGACCATTTCGGTGCTGGCCGGGTAGAAATCATCCTCGATATGCGGTCCGCGACGCTGTACTGCGCCAATGCCGGGCGCCCGTTCTCGAAGAGTGGCTTAACGGCGATTACTCACGCGCATCTCAGCGGCAAGCGTGGCGACGAGATCGGGCGCTTCGGCCTGGGTTTCAAGTCGGTTCTTGCGGTGACCGATGCCCCCCAGGTGTTCAGCCGATCGGTCTCCTTCGAGTTCAACTCGGCCGAGGCGAGGGCTGCGATCGCCGGTGTCGGAGCGCCGGTGAAGAGGCTCCCTGTGCTGCGGACCGCCACTCTGATCGATGCTGAGCGCGCGTTCGCGGAAGATCCGGTGCTTGCCGAACTGGCCGAGTGGGCGGTGACGATCGTCAAGCTGCCTCAAGCTTCGAATTTGACACGCCTGAAGCAGGAGATTCACACCTTCCGGTCGGAATTCCTCCTGTTCGTCACCGACGTGCGCGAGGTCCGGCTCTGGGTCATCGGTACCGAAGACGAGTCATTCAGTACGAGGCACGTCTCCCGATACCTCAACGGTAATCGGTTCAGGATTGAGGGTCCAGACGGGAGCGGTGACGAGTGGATCGTCGGGAACCGGATGCACTCTCCGTCCCAGCAGGCCCGGGCTGAGGTCGGAGAAGCAGTCTCCCGCGACCAGGTCAAGGTCACAGTCGCGATGCCTACCCGCATAGGGCGGCTCAGGATCGGTGAGTTCTGGTCGTATTTCCCGCTGCAGGACAAGACCTCTGCGTCGGCTCTGTTCAATGCCCCGTGGAGTGTCAACGACGACCGGACGACCCTGCTCGAAAACAATTACAACCGAGAGATCCTGGCAACTCTCTCCGAGATCTTCGTGGGGATGCTCCCCAAGGTCGTGTCAGCGAATGACCCTGCTGCTCACCTCGAGTACATGCCGGCGCGTGGCCGCGAGGCGCTCTCGTTCGGAGACGACGTTCTCTGTTCCCATGTGCCGAGGACCGCGTCAAAGCTCGAAATCGTTCCCGACGCCACGGGCAGTCTGAAGAAGACGGAAGATCTTCGCCCGCTTGACTTCATGATCAGCGTCTCGGAGAGAGATCACGAGAACTGGATCAACTCTCCGAACACAGGAGATGACGTTCCGCACTGGCGCTGCTATGCAAACCCGCAGAGAGCCGCTCGCTTGCGCCAGCTCTGCATTTTCAGCGCCACCCCAGATAACCTGGAGATCAATGCTCGGGAAGAGAAGCGAGCGCTGGAGAAGCTGCCAAAGCGCGGCATCCTGACCTGGTTGCGTGAGTGGGCCGAGGGCACAGATCCTGCTTCCGCAGCGAGAGCATTCGCCTTCGTCGTCCATCACAGCGAGATCGAAGGCGTCGAGACCGCGCGAGTAATCCCAACCACGCGCGGATTGTGCGCCTTGAAGGACAGTAGCAACGTTTTCCTGCGGCGGGTCGACGATATCGACATCGAGGGCGCGAGCTTCGTCGCCGCAGACTTCCTTGCAATCCCGGGAATCGAAGAGAATCTGCGCGTTCGGGGGTTCCGCAACCTGGACCCCCTCGCCATCCTCCGATCACGTTTTAACAAGCTCTCCTTGACGTCCGGCGACGAGGAGTTGATCAAGTTCTGGGACGCGGTCCTCGACGTGCCGGTGCCAGTAGCCGTGAAGATGGTGTCGAAGGACACTACGGGATACATCAAGGTGCCGACGTGTGACGGCAAATGGTCATGGCCCAGCGAGGTCCTGGACATCGACGGACTCGGAAACGAGTTCAGCGGGCGACTGCTGGACCGGCACCGGTGCGTCCCACAGGTGGCGCATGCGGCTGGCGTCGTCTACGGCCCGGTGAAGCAGTATTCGACGGAGGACGAAGTCTTCTTCGAGGACTACCGCCGGTATGTGATGAACTCTCTCAATGCCCAGCGAGGCCCGGGTGAACGGGAGATTGCGCGTATTGAGTTTGTCGAGAACACCGGACCTGGTCCGTTCTCGGTCCTCATCATGCTACGAGACTCAGGCGCGCCCGAGCAGACTCGAGAGGTGTGGACGACGCAACTGCTCGGGTTCGGCGACCAGCCCTGGACCGTCGAGGACCTCGATTCGGGCCAGACGTACCGGGTGGCGTCGCCGCTTCGATGGGCGGTAGAGCGTGCAGGTTTGCTCAAATCCACCAGAGGCTTCCGGTCCCCCCAAAAGATCGTGTCGGCGGCGCTCGTCGAGTTCGAAGATCTGCTTCCGCTCTACCGAGGTCCCCGGCAGGTCGAGGATGCGCTGAACCTGCCCGGTGAGCTGACTCAGGTGCCGCCGGACGTGCTGCGGGAAGCCCTCGAGGCGGAGCTCTTTCCACCTCGTGTCAAGGACCGCACTCTGACGGCATTCGTCATCACTGTGAGCAGCATCGTGTCCCCGCAGGGACATCCGTCACGCATCCCGGCTCGTGTAGGACAGGGTGTCGAGTCTCGGCCGCCGAATTCGGTGTACATCGCGACGACCGACGAAGAGCAACGCTTCCTGGCAACTCGACAGAGGCCCTATCTCAGGGCGGAGAGCGACGACATCTCCGCGTTGGTAGAGGTTGTGGGGTGCCGCAGTTTCGAGGAAAGCTTCTCCTTCTCCATGCTGATCGAGGGGCAACAGGACGGTGAACGGATCATCGACCTGTACCCCGGGCTTCGCTCGACCTTCGTGGCGGACAAGGTCATGAACGCCACCATCACGAGGGCTGTGCGGCTTGCCAAGCGCGTGACGACCGAGGACGGCGTGGAGGACCAGTCGCTCAGCTGGCACCTCGACGGACTTTCGCTTGTCGTACGGGCGGATCTTGAAGAGCGGCGAGCCCTGGAGGTCATCAACGAGGCGTTCGACCTGAGGCTGTCCAATGCCGAGCTAAGCAGAGTGCTGCAGGCGGGCCTGGACCAGCGCCTCGAGCAGCAGCGCCAGGCCGCGAAAGCGGCCGTCTCCGATGCGGAGCGCCTGGAAGTGTTCTTTGGGGACGACACCCTCCGCGAGGAGTTGCCCAAGGGTCTATGGTCGGCACTCGAGACACAGGGGCTGGTGGACGACGCGACCTCTGTCGCAGAGCTCTTCCTTACCGTTTACAGAAGCGATTCGATCCGGCTGCTCGCGGACCAGTTCCGCAACGAGGGATACACGGACGTTCCTGCGGCCTGGGCTGGAGGAGCAGCGACTATCGCGTGGCTGCGGAAGATGGGGTTCGGCGCCGAGTACGCCGGTTTACGGAACCAGCGCCAGGAGGATGAGTTCATCGTTCCCGGGGCCATCAAGCTGAACCCACTGCACACCTTCCAGAGAGAGATCAGTGCCCGACTGAGGGACGCCCTGACTCTCAAGGAGCCGAACGGCAACTCAATTAAGGCCATGGTCGAGCTTCCCACTGGTGCTGGGAAGACGCGCGTGGCTACAGAGACGGTCCTGCGGCTGTTCATCGACGGCGCCTTGCGGGGGCCAGTGCTCTGGATCGCGCAGTCCGTCGAACTCTGCGAACAGGCGGTGCAGACCTGGAGCACGGTATGGCGCGGCCTCGGCGACGAACGTCCGCTGGCGATCGGCAGGCTTTGGGAGAGCAATTCGGTCCACGAACCGGACACCGAATTCAGCGCTATCGTCGCCACAGACGCGAAGCTGGACGCGATTATCGGTATCCCGGAATACGAGTGGTTGAGTAACGCTTCCACAGTGATCGTTGACGAAGCTCACCGAGCCGGGAGCTCTACCAGGTACACAAAAATCCTGAGATGGCTCGGGGTGGACGGGCGCAGATGGGAGCGGCCTCTCATTGGCCTCTCTGCGACGCCGTTCAAGGGGTCGATGGGCGACGGGACCCAGACGAAGGAGCTGGCCGCACGGTTCGGACACAACAAGATCAAGGCTTTCGAGGGGAGCAACGCCTACCATGAGCTCTCCCGGATCGGTGTGCTCGCTCGCGTCCAGCACGAGGTGCTTCCCGGAATTGACGTCGCTTTGGATGCCGACGAGCTGTCCCAGGTCCGGAGACAGCGCAAGCTTGAGCCAAAGGTGCTTGATCGAATCGGCGGAGACCAAGCACGCATGGCGATCCTCGTGGACCACATCATGCGGCAGGATCCGGAATGGCCGATCCTCGTGTTTACCCCGAACGTGCTGTCCGCGCAGGTACTCGCAGCGACCCTGCGTTACCGCGAGGTCGAGGCCGCCGCGGTGAGCGGACAGACCGGTCGGCAGCAGCGCCGGGATGTCATTGAGCGTTTCAAGTCGGGCGAGATTCGTGTACTCGCGAACTGCGACCTATTGATCCAAGGATTCGACGCCCCTGGTGTCCGGGCCCTCTACATCGCACGCCCAACGTTCAGCCCGAGCGCCTACATCCAGATGGCCGGGCGCGGCCTTCGCGGCCCGAAGAACCTCGGCAAAGAGGAGTGCCTGATCGTCGACATCGCCGACAACTTCGGCGCGGTCAGCGACTTCCTTGGCTACCGCGAGTACGAGGAGCTCTGGCTGGAGCAGGGCGCATGATTCTCGTTCCGGATCTCGCTGACATCGAGGCGACGGCGACGAGCGGTGCGGAGCGCCGTGTAGCACGTGTTCTGAGCGCTATCGACGCCCCAGACGGAGCCGTTGCGTTTCACTCGATTTCGCTCCGAACTCACGAGGTCAAGCAACAGGCAGAGGCGGACTTCGTCGTGTTGTGGGAGGACGTCGTCATCCTGGTGGAGGTCAAGGGTGGGGGTGTGAGCAAGCACGACGGCCTCTGGTACACCGTCGACCGGCGTGGCGACTGGCAGAAGCTTCGCGAATCTCCGATGCGACAGGCCCAGTCGGCCATGCACGCGTTGCGAACGATCCTTCAGGAAGAAGGCATCGGCTGGTACGCGAGTGAGGCGGTCGTCATTACGCCTGATATAGAGGCCCCCCCTCCGGGGGTCGAGTGGAAGGGGAGCCACTGGTGGGCCAAGCAGGAGATGAGCATCGCGACCATGGCCGCAGCCTTCGAGGCCGTTGTCGATGGAGCGAAGACGGCGCCATACGGAGTGAAGGTCGCGCGTCTTGACCGCTTACGGGCACGCCTGTTCGGTGAGTTCACACGGATGCCAGTGATCGATGCTCAGCGTGGAGCGGTGATCGAAGAGCAGAACCGGGCGACGGACGACCAGGCGCGCGTACTGTCCGCGCTCTCCCGCAACCAGCGCCTTATGGTGGTAGGCGGGGCGGGTACCGGGAAGTCCCTCGTCCTGGCCGAGGCCGCGAAGCAGGAGGCGAGCGAGGGCAGGTCCGTCCTGATCACTTTCCACTCGCCGGCACTGGTCGACTTCTTCTTTACACGTATCGCAGGCCGTGCGATCGAGCTCCGCCCCTTCGCGGAGCTCAACGGTGAGAGGAAGTACGACGTCGTCCTCGTCGACGAGGCGCAGGACCTCATGAACGCCGACGGAATGGATGCGCTGGACCTCGTTATAAAGGGAGGACGCGCTGGTGGTCGGTGGCGGATGTTCCTCGATCCCAACAACCAGGCACACATCGACGGCTCCTTCGACCCGGATGTCTACGAACTCGTGTCCGACGAGGCCCTGCTTCTCGACCTCAACCGCAACGTGCGCAACACCAGGGCGATCGTCCACGTCGTTCAGGAGTACCTGGGGGCTGACATCGGGGACCCTGGAATCGTTAATGGCGAGCGGGTGCAGTGGCGATGGGCCGCCGCCGAAGCCGGCCTGGCTGCCGCCGAGGGGCTGGCGCGTGAGCTTGTCGATGACGGTGCCCGGCGTGAGGATATATGGATCATCAGCGTCACATCCGATGATGCTCTCGTTCAGAGTGCCGCAGGTTTCACTGTGACCAGCCCGCGCTATGCGAAGGGGTTGGAGGCAGAACACGTGATCGTCTGTGACCTGCCCGAGGTCTATGACGAGCACGGACTCGCCGGGTTCTACGTGGCCGTCACCAGAGCACGGGTCACACTTCATGTCGTCGCTTCCAAAGAGGACAAGCAGCGGCTGCAGGAGCTCATCCGGAAGCAGGTTGGAAAGTGAACCTCACCAAGGCGCAGTGTGCTGCGCTGAAGCACCTCCGGAACGCCTATGTAGGGCCAGACGGGGGACAGGAAGAGGTAACGAGCAACCTCCCGAACCGGCAATACGCCGTCGGGATGTTATTCCCTGCCCATCTGGCTGACAGCGGGGATCGTGCCGAACCGGAGGGTGAGCTTTCGGCTGACGTGCCGGAGCGAGACATCGAGGAGGACGGCGCCGCCGTCCCGTTGGCAGAGGATTGGCGCCCTTCCTCAGTAGCGATCTCCTTCGTCACCGACGGTGATTGTGTCGAGGCGCACTTCTCGTGCGGTACGTACTCTCAGGCATCTGCCGACGACGGGCCACCGAGGTGGCATCGGAGTCCGTTCGACTCCGACAAGATCGTGCTTAGGAAGGGCCAGGGTCCGCAGAATCTGACAGTGGGCAGCGTGCCTGTCGAGATCGGATCGCGTTGGCGTGATTTCAGGGGGGACTCCCTGGTCACGGTCCATCTCAGAGTGCTATCCGAATCTACTGGAGACGATCGTCTCGACATCACTCAGATGCTCTTCCAGGTGGGACTGTCCGTTACTCCCGCTGCGGACGCACAGATCGTGGAGTACGACACCACCCGCTTGCTCGGCGGTGACCCTGAGACCGCTGAGCTGCGGCTCCGGTACCGCAACCGGAAGGTCTATGCAGTCGGGCACGGCATGGCCGCTGACTGGGACGTCACGAACGGTCGCTGTACCAAGGTCTTCCTCGATCCGGTGCCGGCGTTTGTCGTACCTGCCATCGAGACCACAGGCTTTGCCGAAGGCACCGCCGAAGCGGATTCTTTGAAACTCGCTCATCTCATGCGGATGGATCAGGACCCCGAGTCGGTGCTCCGATCTCTGGACGCGTTCGTCGATGCGTTCGCCGATTGGGTGGACAAGCAAACACAGCGAGCCGAAGAGTTCGCCGACGAGATCGAAGCGGCTCGAAGGATCGCCGGCCGGTCCCAGGACGCGGTCAAGCGGATGCGGGCCGGAGTCGCGCTGCTTCGCGATCGGTCGCAGGGCCGCCTTCGTACGGCCTTCTCTCTCGGCATGACGGCGATGCGTCTGCAGATGCGCCAGTCCTCGATCAATCGAGACGGCTCTGAAGCCGCTTCGAAGGAACCGCACTGGAGGCCATTCCAACTCGGATTCCTGCTCGTCTCGCTCGCCTCCACGTTCGACGAGAAGCACGATGACCGCGACCTCGTCGACCTCATCTGGTTCCCGACCGGCGGCGGTAAGACTGAGGCATATCTCGGCCTCGCGGCGATCGAAATCTTCCGCCGCCGACTGGCCGACGGCACGGCGGGTGGCGGCACCGCTGTGATAACCAGGTATACCCTGCGGCTTCTGACCTCCCAGCAGTTCCAGCGAGCGGCCGCGTTGATCTGTGCCATGGAATTGCTACGCGGCACCGATTCTCGGGTGAAGGGAATGTCGCCCTTCACGATCGGCCTGTGGGTGGGCAACGAGGTCACACCCGGAACACGCTCGGACGCGAAAGCAGCGCTGGAACGGCTGTTGAAGGCAGCACGCCCCGAAGAAGCGAACCAGTTTCAAGTGGAAAGCTGCCCTTGGTGCTTGACGCCGATGGTTCCCAAGACCAAGAGCATGGAGGCGAGAGATTACGGCATGCGCTTGGTCGGTAGGGACGTCGTTCTGCACTGCGTTGACCACGCGTGTCCTTTCAGGGAGGAACTGCCGCTCGCCGTCGTCGATGACGTCCTGTACGACGATCCGCCCACGATCCTGCTGGCGACCGTCGACAAGTTCGCCCGACTCCAGTTCAGGCCTGAGGCGGGAAGTCTTCTGGGCCTCGGAACCACGTTCAAGCAGCCCTCTTTGATCATTCAGGATGAGCTGCATCTTCTGTCTGGGCCGCTAGGCACTACCGTCGCGGTGTTCGACGCCGTGATTCAGCTCCTACTGAGCCGGACGGGCTCCAGCCCGAAGATCGTCGCCTCCACGGCTACCATCCGCGCCTCAGATGATCAGGTCCAGGGACTGTACGGACGCAAGGTGGCGCTATATCCGCCGTCTGGACTCGATGACGACCGGACCTTCTTCTCGCGCCCCGTCGAGAGCGGCGAAGGCCGGCTCTACGTCGGGCTCATGCCGCAGTCGGTGTCCCAGCCCTCGGCTGTCATCTCCGCGGTCACCCCGCTCATCGAGATACCCGAGGTCCTCTCCGCCGGTCACGAACCCGTCGCAACCAGAGACGCCTACTGGTCGCTGGTCATGTACCACAACTCTCTCCGAGAGCTCGGACGTACCGGAACTCTCGTCGTCGACGACGTACGTGCCCGCCTCGAGCCCCGCGCGGAACGCCTGGGTCTGCCGTTGCGACCAGTAAGGGCCGAGCGTGTGTTGGAATTGACGAGTCGGAGGGGAGCAGAGGAGCTCCCGAGCGACCTCCGGGCGCTCCGGGTCCGTGTGGACGAGTCTCCGGAAGCGATCGATGTCGTCCTGTCATCGAACATGCTCTCGGTCGGCATCGACATCCCCAGACTGGCCCTGATGCTCATGGTCGGGCAGCCGAAAACAACCGCCGAATACATCCAGGCGACGAGCCGTGTCGGGCGCGGCGACACGAATGGCATCGTGGTGACGCTTTTCAGGTCTAGTCGTGCACGGGACCGGTCGCACTTCGAGACCTTCCGCGGCTACCACGAGGCGCTCTACCGCAGCGTCGAGCCGACGAGTGTGACGCCCTGGTCACTGGCATCGCGAGAGCGCTCGCTGGCCGGAGCGCTCGTGGCACTGGTGCGGCAATCGTTCACCCAACTAGCCGACAACGATGCGGCAGGACGGTTCGACCTCGAGAACGCGGCGCTCAGTGATGCGGTGGCTGGCCTCGTTGACCGCTTTCTCGGATATGTGGCTCGAGCCGACGATGTCGAGGTGGACGAGACGCGAGAGGCGGTCTGGAGCCTTCTACGTGACTGGGACCGACGAGCGAGATCGGCCCGCGAAGCGGATGAGACGTTCGGCTATATGCGATCAGCAAAGGTCGACAGAGCGCTGCTCAAAAAATTCGGACAGTCCGGAGAGGGGTGGCTCGTCGGCGACTCGATGAGGTCAGTTGAACCGAACGTAGCGGTGAACGTTCAGGAACCGCAGGAGGAGGTGCACCATGGAAAAGATTAGGCATGACCTGCGGCTATCCGAGACAATCACACCCTTCGGTGTCGGCGCGATCGTGGACGTCCAAGGCGAGTCGCTCATCGCGCCCGACACATCCTGGTGGGACAAGAAGTACGCCCCTGAGATCAGTTGTGAGCGACTCCTAGCACGGCTCGGTGCCGGCGTCCTCAGGCAGCCGCCGACCCATGCGGGCCGTTCCGGCAAGGACACAGCGGCCCTGCTCTACTGGCGCTTTCCCGCCTGGCGGTTCTGCGAAAGGTGCTCCAAGCTCTCCAAGCTGACCGGAAAGAGGAAGGGCAAGTGGAGCAACACCTGTGAGTGTGGCGGCTTCCTTGTACCGATGCGTTATATCGCGGTATGTGAACAGGGCAGTCACGCCCAGGACATTCCGTGGTTCATGTGGGCGCACCGTGGCCGCGAGGCGACCCTCGACGAATCTGTTCGCTTCTGCCGCGCCTACAAGGAGCTCCGGTTCGAAAGGCTGTCCGGTCGAGGCGAGGGCCTGGCCTCTCTTCAGGTCAAGTGCTACGGGTGCGGACACACACGGTCACTCTCGGAGCTTGTGAAGAAAGACGCCCTGCACCGTGACGGCATCTCCTGTGTCGGCCGGCAACCCTGGGAGCCGGAAGACTCCGCAAAGAAACCATGCAACCACCATCTTGTGGCGGTCCAGCGGGGGGCGACGGGAAACTACATCGCTGAGCGGATCTCGGCGCTCGATATCCCCGAGGAACGCCCTCAGTCCGCAGAAATTGCCGATAAGATCCGCGGCCACGTCTACTTCGGGAAGCTCGTTGCGGACAATGGTGGTCCTCAGGCAGAGATGCTTGCGGGATGGATAGCCGAAGAACTCGGGGTGACTTCGGAGATCGTCCTCAACGTCGCGATAGAGGACGAGGTTGCGGCCGATGAGGTGCTGCTCGATCTCAAAGACGGGGAGTGGGCCGCCTTCCTGAAGAAGCTCGATGATGGGCGAGACCGCAGCGGCGGCGACTTCGTCGTCGACGGATGGAACCTGAACGCAACCTCAGGACCGGAGAGTCTCGTCAGCCGAATCGCTGGCGTCGGGCAGGTTCACCGGGTACGCGAGGTGCGCGCCTTGCGTGGATTCCGGCGCCACAGCGCAGAGTCTGACCTGATCACCGCCGACCTTGGACCTGATCGGCGCAGGTTTCCCACTTATCCTGCAGTTGAGATGTTTGGTGAGGGGATCTTTCTGAGGTTCGACGAGGACAAGCTTGCACAATGGGAAGCGCATCCGAGCGTTCGGGCGCGCGCAGGCATTCTCATGAAGCGCCGGACGAGCGTCCCGTGGGCTGAACGACTCGACGTTCCCGAGCCGCGCTACATCGCTCTGCACACATTGTCACACCTGCTTATCCGTAGGCTGGCGTTCGCCAGCGGCTACGCATCGGCCTCGCTGCAGGAACGGATCTACGCGAACTCCGACCGGAAGGATAAGACCGCTGGCATCTTCATCTACACGGCAGCCGGGGACGCCCAGGGAACTCTCGGAGGACTCGTTCGGTTGGGACAGCCGGAGAAGCTGATCCCGCTGCTCGTCTCCGCGCTCGATGACGCGGATGTCTGCTCGAACGACCCGGTGTGTATCGAGAGCGACAGCCAGGGTTCCTCGCAGCTCAATCTGTCGGCTTGTCACGGTTGCTCCCTAGTAAGCGAGACTTCATGCGAGACCGGCAACAGGCTGCTCGACCGTCAACTGGTGCTCGGAGGAGGAAGCGTCGTCGGCTTCTTGGACAAAGTTCTGACAGAGGTGCGCCAGGTAACCGTTACAGGATGACCCGAGTGAGAGCCATAATCGGTCGGCCAGGCGGCAGGTCATGGGCCGTTCTGCTCGATGGTGGCGATCTGGTGTGCGAGGTCGTGCGCTGACGCGGCGGCGATGAGGAGCGGCTGGGACGTCCGGGGCATGGCCCACCATTGGTGGCTCTTGTTGCCGAACCAGCACACCCAGGCACTGAACTCGGTGCCCAGCTCGACGAGGGCGCGAGCGGTGTCGGTCTTCGATGACATCGGGCACGCCGGTTGTTGCTCTGGCCAGCGGAACTCGGCCCACACGGTCCGGCCCCGCTCGTCCCCTTCGACTCCCATCTGATCGCTGAGACTCGCGACGATCGCGAGACCGCGGCCACCCTCGAGAAGGTCCCCGTTCTGAGCGACCCGGATGGCTGGCGTTGTCTGAGCTCCGGCGTCTACGACGGCGATGCGCAACGCATTGGTTGCCCTCTGGACGTGGACGACGAAGGTGCCGCCGTTGCCGGAGCGGGTGTGCGTCAGGGCGTTGGAGGCGAGCTCGGCGACGCAGGCGATGACGACATCCCGATCGGGGCAGTCGTCGGTCAGCAGGCCGTCGACGTACCTGCGTACCTCGTGGAGCTGACGCGCCTCGCCCGGGAAGGCGCGCTGCCACCAGCCAGGGATCATTTGCCGTCTCCTTCGGCGTCGGGGTGTCGCAGTCTTAAGCAGCTGCGCTGGTTTCCGCGCGGTTGCGAGAGCCTCAGAAAACCCCAAAGAAAAGCCTCTGACCAGGCGTTTCACGCCTGGTCCACGTTCAGGAAGGTCGCCATGTTCATCAGTGAACATGTCAGTGACGGACCGATTGCAGACTGTTATTCTGCGGGCCTCGCTGTCCTCCTCAGTTGAAAGGGAAGGACGAAATGACTGGACTTGCCCGCCTGTACGCCGAGGCCGGCTTCGGTAAGCACGAGAGCTTCGCCTCGGCGGTCAGCTCCCATCCGCTCGCCCGCCAGGCCGGGCTGAGCGTGAGCCGGGTGAGCATCGGCCGCTACCTGGCCGGGACGACGGTGCCGGAGCTGGTGGTGGCCCGCGTGATCGTCGCTGTGCTTGCCGCACGCCTGGGCCGCTCGGTCACCCTGAACGACGTCTGGCCCGTGACCTTCGCCCCAGCGATCTCCGACCTCGCCCTGCGGTACGAACGATCCCTGCCCGTCACCGTCGAGTGCGTCGCCGAACTGCTGTCGTGCGAGATGGACCACGCACGGGCTCGAGCGCTGGCCATGCTCGACTTCGCCCCGGTCGCGATCTCCGAGGCCATCACCGGATGGCGGTACGGCCTGGCCGACGCGACGATCGACCGGCAGGCGGAAACCCGCCAGGTGACGCACCGCCAGGTCGACCGGATCCGGGAGACGTGCGCGTGGTTCGCCGGCCTCGACCACGCCAGAGGTGGGGGCCTAGTAAGAAGCGCCGTCACGGCGTACCTGCACGATCAAGTGGCTCCTCTGCTGCGCGGCAGCTACACCGACGCTGTGGGCCGGGCCCTGTTCGCCGCCGCGGCTGAGATGCTGCAGCTGGCGGGATGGATGGCCTATGACCTCGAACGGCACGGCCTGGCCCAGCGCTACTACATCCAGGCGCTGCGCCTGGCCAAGGCTTCCGGCGCCCAGTCGCGAGGCTTCGACGCCTTCGTGCTGGTACGGCTCAGCCAGCAGGCGCTGAACCGCGATCACGCCGATGAGGCGCTCTACCTCGCCCGCGCCGCCCACGACGACATCGCCCTGACCACCACCACACCTGCCGTACGCGCCTTGGCCTACGCGGCCGAGGCCCGCGCGTGTGCCCGGCTGTACGAGAAGGGCGACGCTCACGCGGCAACGGCCTGCCGCCAAGCCCTCATCGCCGCCGAACGCGAACTCGACGCCGGCAACCTCGGCGACGAACCAGGGTGGATCGGCTACTTCGACCCGCCCGAACTCGCGGCGGAGGTCGCCCACTCGCTGGTCGTTATCGGCGACACGACCGCCGCGCTTCCACGCCTCGACGAGGCGCTCACCGGCAAGAGCGCCGACCGTGCCCGCGACAGGCTGTTCTGCCAGCTGAATCTGGCCTCCGCCCACGTGAAGACCGGTGATCTCGATGCTGCCCTGGCGGTCGCCGAACAGGCGATTCCTACCGTCGGAAGCATCATGTCCAGCCGGGTCCACAGCCGGTTCCAGAACTTCCGCCGATCACTTCCCGTCGGCGAACCGCGCGTTGCCGCCTTCAATGAGCGCGTGCATGATGAATTGGCCGGAGTTGCGTAATGCTCTGGGGAGCAGGGGGGCGAGGCCCGACCCTCTGATGAGTCGGGCGACACGGGGAGCGATGAGCACGAAGCCGGTCGACGCCCCCTACAGGACGGCGTTGGCTGATGCCTGCCGACAGGCGGGGCTCGCCTGTGACGGGGCTCGGCTGCTTCGTGTCCACGCCAATGCGATCTACCACCTGCCGCGGGAGAACGCGGTCGCTCGCGTTCGCAACGCCTCAGCACTCGAACGCATGCGCATCGCCGTACAGACCGCCGCCTGGCTGGCCGACCAGGGCTTTCCCGCGCTCCGACCGCTGGAAGTGGCCCAGCCCGTCGTCGTCGGCGCTCACCTCGTGACCTTCTGGGAGTATTTGCCGCCTCTCGACGGCCGGCAGGCCGACGTCACGCACCTCGCCGGCCTGCTGCGTGCGCTGCACCGGCATCCGCTGCCGCCGTTCCCGTTGCCCTCCATCCGCCCGGTCGGCAACACGGCCGCCGACGCGAGCGCGTCCACCGTCCTGTCCGAAGGCGAGCGGGGCTGGCTGATCGCGCGCTGTGCGGAGCTGGAAGGGAGCTTCTCGCGGCTCGCCCCCACGCTGTCGCAGGGGATCGTGCACGGCGACGCCCACACCAACAACCTGCTCCCGCATCCCGCTCACGGGTGGGTGCTCATCGACTGGGACTCCGTCGGCGTCGGCCCGCCCGAATACGACTTCATGCCCATCTACCTGCGTCCCCGCCGCTTCGGCTACCCGCACTCGCTATGGCGGGAGTTCCGTACGGCCTATGGATTCGACCCGGCCGGGAATTCCGGCCTCGACCTGCTGGCCGAGATCCGTGAGGTCCGCAGCCTGAGCGCCTTCATCCGCGGCGCTGAGCACAACCCGGCAGCTCGTACGGAGCTGTCCAACCGGCTGTCCTCCCTCATGGCAGGAGACCACGTCCGCAGATGGCATGCACTGTGACTCCGCGATCCGCGGTCTTATGGAAGCAGGGCACCCCAGGGTCGCCGAGCGACGCGGTTGGCCACGGATAGGCCGTAGCTCGCAAACCGCCCTTTCACGCCACCAGGCCCCTGCGGTAGGCGTAGACGACCGCCTGTACGCGGTCACGCAGGTCGAGCTTGGTGAGGATGCGCGACACGTACGTCTTCACGGTTTCCTGACTGATCACCAACGCCGCGGCGATCTCGCTGTTGGACAGGCCGTCGGCGATGAGGCGCAGCACCTCCAGCTCGCGCGGCGTCAGCGGGACGTCGTCCGGTGTGCCCTGGGCGGGACGGATCCGCGCCGCGTACCTGCCGACGAGCTGCCGCGTGACCTCCGGTGCCAGCAGTGCGGCACCCGTCGCGACGGTGCGGATGCCGTGCAGGAGTTGTGCCGGTGGGGCGTCCTTGAGCAGGAACCCGCTTGCCCCCGCGCGCAGTGCCTCGTACACGTACTCGTCCAGGTTGAACGTCGTCACCACGAGCACCTTCACCGGATGCGCCACCCCGGCACCGGCGAGCAGGCGGGTCGCCTCGATGCCGTCGAGCACCGGCATCCGTACGTCCATCACCACCACGTCCGGGTTCAGCCGGCGGGCGAGGTCGACCGCGGCGCGGCCGTCCCCGCACTCGCCCACCACCTCCAGGTCGGGCTGCGCGTCGACGATCGTCGCGAACCCGGTGCGGATCAGCGCCTGATCGTCGCAGATCACGACCCGGACCGGCGCGTTCACGACGGTCTCCCCGCTGGGATGTGCGCCCGTACGACGAATCCGCCGTCCGCCCGCCGGTCCGCGCTCAACTCGCCGCCCAGGGCGTCGACCCGCTCGCGGAGCCCGGCCAGTCCCCGCCCGCTTCCGCCGGGAGAGACGGTCCTCGAGCTGGAACCATCGGTGCCGACCTCCACGGAGATCTCCCTCTCGCCGTAGCGCACGCGCACCACGGTACGGCTGCCATGGGCGTGTTTGAGGGCGTTTGTCAGAGACTCTTGCACGATCCGATAGGCCACGTACTCGGCGCTGCCGGCCGGCTCCGCCGGCTCGCCCTCCTCGGTGAACTCCACCGGCTGCCCGGCTCGGCGCGTCTGATCCACCAGTGTCTGAAGTTCACGGACGGACGGCGTCCTGACGTCGGGGTGATGGTCGGGGTTGAGCAGGTCGAGCAGGTGCCGCAGGTCGGTGATGGCCCGCCGGCCGGTGTCGGTGACGGCGTTCAGCGCCGCGTCGAGGCGTTCGGGTGCGGCGGTCAGGTAGCGTGCCGCCTCGGCCTGCACGACCATCGCCGTCACGTGGTGGGTCACGACGTCGTGGAGCTCGCGGGCGATGCGGGTGCGTTCGGCGGCGCGGGTGGCCTCGGCGATGTGGCGGCGGCGTTCGGCCTCGGCGGTGCGGGTGGAGCGCAGCCAGGCCCCGATGCCCCACGCGAGGACCAGCGCCAGGTAGAACGTCACGTACCCTTCCAGCCCCTCGTCCGAGCCGGCCCGGTCGAGCGCGACCGCCAGCGGCAGGTACGTCGCGGAGAGCAGGGCCACAGCGGTGCGCCGGTGACGTCCGAGGTGGGCGCCCGCGCTGATGAGCGCGATGGGCAGTGCGGTGCCCGACACCGTGTGGTAGGCGCGGAGCTGGTCGAGGGCGAAGCCGAGTGACACCAGGACGAGACAGATGGCCGGCCACCGCCGGCGGACGGCGAGGGGGAGACACTCGAGGGCGATGGCCAGGACGGCCAGCGTGTCGAAAGGGCGGGCCGGCAGGTCGCCGAGCTGCGTCCCGTGGCCGCGCAACGCCGGCAGGAGCGATGCGACGGCCAGCAGCAGCGCGAACGGGAAATCCCGGACCGCGACGTCAGACCGCCGCCACAGGTCCGGGACTCGCCGAAAGTCGATCACTGGGTGAGCGTAGCGGTCGCGTCGGCCCGGGCGCCGCGCCGCCGGGGGACCAGGTTGCCGCGCCGGCGGGCCAGCCGCAGGAACACGATCGTCAGCAGCAGGCCGAACACGACCGCGTACGGGCTCGCCTCCGGGCCGAAGTCGCCGCCCGTGAGCAGGGCCGGGCCTGACGTCACGCCGTGCAGCAGCCCCTGCGTCGCACCGTTGCCGGAGACCTCGGTGCTGAAGACGCCGGCCGCGGCGAAGTTCCAGCCGAAGTGCAGGCCGATCGGCAGCCACAGCTTGCGGGTGGCGACGTAGGCGGCGCCGAGCATGCCGCCTGCCTCGATCGCGATGGCGATCGCGCCCCACAGACTGGCGTGCTGGTTGGCCAGGTGCATCAGGCCGAACACCAGGCCGGTCAGCACCAGTGCGATCCACGTGCCGGCCCATTCCTCGACGATCCGGAACAGGACGCCGCGGAAGATCAGCTCCTCGGTCACGGCGGCGGCGGCCATGACGCCGAGCAGCCCGATCGCTCCCGTCACCGAGCCGAGGCCGTCGACCCGGTAGTAGCCCAGGAAGGCGAGGTTCACGATGACGGCCGTGAACATCCCGACACCGATCAGCAGCCCACGGCCCACACCGGCGGCGGCGCTTTTCGCGGCCACCTCCACCGGCGCGCGGCGCTCGGACCACTGCACCACCCAGGCGTACACGAACACAGAGAGCACGGCTGTCGCGACACCGAGGACCAGGGTGAGGAACGTGTTCTCCTGCACCGCACCCACGCCCATGCTGCCGACGAAGGCGACCGCCGCGACGGCCACGAGTTGCTTCAACAGTCGCATGACGACTCCTTTGCGAGATTCCGCGACAGAGCACCGCGGCTACGTCGAGAACGCTAGGGATTCGACGGCCTGGAATCGTCACCGCGCAGTGGACATTCGCAGGTAGCTCGCACGGGGGACAAGTACGCCGCGAAGCTCGTTCACGAACCGCCCGCGCAGCTCGCCGCCGCGCCCAGAGTGCACGTCGGCACCGGCCACCAGGCCGTCGCCAAGGTCGACACCGGGTGGCTCACCGGAGTGATCGAACGTCTGGAAGCCGAACCGCGGCTTCGGCCGTGCCTGACGGCGTTGGCCAACAACCTGCCATCGGTGGTTGTCGTCGAAGGTTAGGGCCAGCTACTGGGTCACTCATGATCGTTTCTTGGCCCAGTTGTCGCCTTGGCCGTTCTCGGCCACTTCCTCACGTCCGGTAACCGCGTCGCTCCTGCTGCGCGTCTCATGAACAGATCAAGCAGGTTCAGCAGGCTCACACAGAGGAGACCGCTCATGACCGGCAGTAGATCACTCATGCGTTCCCTGGCACTGGCGGCCGTCGCCGTACTCGGCGCGAGTTCGCTGTCGACGGGGACCGCCCATGCGCAGCCGCTCACGCTGCTGCAGTGCCAGGGCATCGAGACCGTCACCTACAACCCGGGGGTGACCTTTCAGCAGCGGGACATCGACATGACCATCGATGCCCAGTTCAACTCCTGCATCGACGGTGCGGGCGAGGTGACGAGCGGCTCCTACGGGAATCAGGCCACCGTCTTCGTCGGCTGCAACGAGCTCCTCGGCGGGTTCGAGGGCAAGCGCACCGTCACCTGGAGCACAGGAGACACCAGCGTGATCGAGGAGAGCGGCAGCAGCACCGCCGTGGCCGGCCAGGTCATCACCACGACCACCGGCAAGGTCGTCCAGGGCCGATTCCAGGGCCGGAGCACGCTGCACGTCAGCACGCTTCCGCAACCAGGGCTGCTGCAGTGCCTTACCACCGGCTTCACGAGCGCGACCGGGGTGACGACGCTCACCATCACCTGACGCCGGGGTACTGATTCCACGCTGTACGCACCGGCGACCCCGCAGGGGTTCCTTCCCCCTGGCGAGCGACCCGTATTTCAGCCGGTTCTTCGAGCATCAGGCCGGGGATGAGTTTCCTCGCGAGACGCGGCTGACGACATGTTCACCGGTTTTCGGCCGGGTCCCGCTGCGGGCTTCGCATCGCCGTTCATGCACTCCTGGACGCTACGCGCAAGGGCCTCATCGCCCCCGAGACCGCGTGCGACAAAGGGATGCAGGACAGCTTCGCCCTGCGGACCGCCGCCACGGTGTCCCTGGTCGCCTCCACCGCCTGACAATCCGTTGCGCATCACCGGGCTCCTGGCCTCTCGGCTGTGGAGCCCGGCCTCATGGCCGGCGGTGCCAGCCGAATGGATCACACCTTTCCTGTAGGGCTCGGGCGATCACAGCAGCCGCTAGGTAGAGTTGCATCTCGCTCGCTTCACAAGGGAAGGTCAACGATCACCCGTGGCTGATTCGTTCGTTCACCTGCATGTTCATACCGAGTACTCGATGCTGGACGGGGCGGCGAAGATCGGTAAATTGGCCGAGCGGGTGGCCGAGTTGGGGATGCCGGCGATCGCTATGAGCGACCACGGCAACATGTTCGGCGCCTATGAGTTCCAGGCGAAGATGAAGGCCGCCGGCGTGACGCCGATCATCGGGATCGAGGGCTACGTCAGCCCGGAATCCCGCCTCCACAAGAAGCCGGTGTTCTGGGGGGAGCCCCACCAGCGCAAGTCTGACGAACGTACCGGTCTGGGTGGCGATGTGTCGGCCAGCGGCACCTACCTTCACAAGACGATGTGGGCGGTCAACCCACAGGGCCTGCGCAACCTATTCAAGATCTCTTCCCTGGCCTCCCTTGAGGGCCACATGAAGAAGTACCCGCGCATGGACGACGAGTTGTTCGAGCGGTACCACGAAGGGATCGTCGCCACCACGGGCTGCCCGTCCGGCGCCGTTCAGACCCGGCTCAGGCTCGGACAGTACGACAAGGCGCTGGAACACGCCGCCAAGTATCAAGAGATCTTCGGGCGGGACAACTACTTCCTGGAACTGATGGATCACGGCGGGATCCCGATCGAGACAGGGGTCCGTGGTGATCTCCTGCGTATCGGCAAGGCTCTCGGCATTCCGCCCCTCGTCACCAACGACTCCCACTACGTGACCGAAGACCAGGCCACCGCCCACGACGCGTTGCTCTGCGTCGGCACCAACTCCCAGCTCAGCGACCCCAACCGGTTCCGCTTCTCCGGCAACGGCTACTATGTGCGCTCCGCTGAGGAGATGTGGGCTCTGGACCCGAGCTCTGATGTGTGGGCCGAGGGCTGTAAGAACACCCTGCTGATCGCGGAACGGGTCGAACCCTACGACGAGGTGTTCGCCCATCGTGACCTGGCAGCCAAGTTCCCGGTTCCCGAAGGGGAGACCGAGATGAGCTGGCTCCGCAAGGAAGCCCAGCGCGGCGCGGTGCGGCGCTACGGCGTTTCCGTACCGGCCCATGTCACGGAGCGGATCGAATACGAGCTCGGCGTCATCGAGAGCATGGGTTTCCCCGGATACTTCCTCGTCGTCGCCGACATCTGCCAGTACGCTCGCGACAACGGCATCTGGCTCGGCCCCGGCCGAGGATCGGCCACCGGATCGATGGTGGCCTACGTCACCGGCATCACCGAGCTCGACCCGATTGAGCATTCTCTGCTCTTCGAGCGGTTCCTGAACCCCGAACGCATCTCCATGCCCGATGTCGACCTCGACTTCGACGAGCGTCGGCGCGGCGACATGATCCGGTATGTCACGGAGAAGTACGGCGAGGACAACGTCTCACTGATCATCACCTACATGACGATCAAGTCGAAGGCGGCGGTCAAGGACGCGGCTCGTGTCCTGGGCTACCCCTTCCCGGTAGGCGAAAAGATCACCAAAGCGTTTCCGCCGGCCGTCATGGGCAAGGAAATCCCCCTTACCGGCATCTTCGATGAGAAGCATCCCCGGTACGCTGAGGCGACCGAACTGCGGAAACTGTACGAGGAAGACCAGGACGTCAAACAGGTCATCGACCACGCGCTCGGCCTTGAAGGGCTGACCCGCGGCACCGGCGTTCATGCCGCAGGCGTCATCTTGTCTTCCCAGCCGTTGCTCGACGTCATGCCGATCTTCATGCGGCCTGACGACGGCGCTCGCATCACCGGCTTCGACGGGCCCAGTTCCGAGTCCATGGGCGCGCTGAAGATGGACTTCCTCGGCCTGCGCAACCTGACCGTCATCGGCGACGCGGTGCAGAACGTGAAGGACAACCGCGGCATCGACCTCGACATGCACAGCCTGTCGCTGGATGACAAGAAGACCTACGAACTACTGGCCCGCGGCGAAACACTCGGCGTGTTCCAACTCGACAGTTCGATGATGCGGGACCTCACCAAGCTGATTGCTCCGGCCCGGTTCGAAGACATCTCGTCCATCCTGGCCTTGGGACGTCCCGGCCCCATGGGGGCGAACGCCCACACCAACTATGCGCTGCGGAAGGCCGGACAGCAGGAGATCAGCCCGATCCATCCCTCGCTCGAGGAAGTTCTCGACCCGATCCTCGGCACGACCTACCACCTGGTGGTCTACCAGGAGCAAGTCATGGCCATCGCCCAGCAACTGGCCGGCTACACCCTCGGTGGCGCCGACATCCTGCGCCGGGCGATGGGTAAGAAGAAGAAAGAGGAGATGGACAAGCAGTGGGCCACCTTCTCCTCGGGCATGACCGGCAAGGGATATACAGAGGCAGCGGCAAAGGCCGTCTGGGACGTTCTGGAACCGTTCAGCTCCTACGGCTTCAACAAGTCCCACACCGCCGGCTACGGGCTCGTCTCTTATTGGACCGCCTACCTCAAGGCCAACTATCCGGCGGAGTACATGGCCGCCCTGCTCACCTCTGTCGGCACCAACAAGGACCGCATGGCGCTCTACCTTGCCGAGTGCCGACGGATGAAGCTCAAGGTCCTGCCGCCTGACGTCAATGAATCCGGACTCCGTTTCAGCGCCGTCGGAACGGACGTCCGCTTCGGCCTGGGGGCGATCCAGAACGTCGGAGAAAACGCCATCAACGGCATTATTACGGCCCGCACGCGCAAGGGTGCCTACACCGACTTCAATGAATTCCTGGCCAAGGTTCCCCAGGTCGTCTGCAACAAGAGGACGATCGAATCGCTGATCAAAGCCGGTGCGTTCGACGGGCTTGGCCACACCCGCCGAGGCCTGATAGAGGTTCACGACCAAGCCGTTGATGCAGTAATCGACGTCAAGCGCAAGGAAGCTCTCGGCCAAGACTCGCTTTTCGGCGCGTTCGAGGATGCCAGTGAGGGGGAAAGCGTATTTCACATCTCCGTCCCCGAAAGGGAGTGGGACAAGAAGACCAAACTCTCTTTCGAGCGGGAAATGCTTGGCCTTTACGTCTCCGACCACCCGCTCAACGGGGCCGAACGCATCCTCCAGCGCAACCGGGACCTGACCATTGCCCAAATCCTCGATGGCCAGGCCGGAGCAGGCAACGTCCGCATCGCCGGCATCATCTCCGGCATCGACAAGAAGGTCACCAAGAAGGGTGACGTCTGGGCCATCCTCAAGATCGAAGACCACGACGCATCTATCGAAGTGCCCTGCTTCCCTCAGACCTACCAGCTTTACGGCACCAACCTGGCCCCCGATCTGGTCGTCTCCGTCACCGGCCGGATCCGTTCACGCGGCGACGGTGAGGATGCCACCATCTCCTTCAACGCCACCGACATAACATTCCTTGACGTCTCCGGCATACAGGACGACGGCCGCGAACCAATCGTGATCTCTCTCCGGGAGGAGCGCATCGACAAGGAGTTCGTCAATGAGCTCAAGCGTATTTTGACCACGCATCCCGGGGAAACGCCGGTCCGCCTACGAGTAGAGTGCCTCAACCGGAGGATCCGCCTCGTCGAACTCCCCGATTACGCCGTGAACATCCACAACGGGGCGTTCGCCGGCGACATCAAGGTTCTTCTGGGCGCCAACGCGTTGGTCGTGCCATGACAGGCGTCTTGACGTTCCCCCAGGACCGAGTCGAAGTCGTTCCGTCAGAGGAACCACCTGAGTGCGGACGATGCGGTAGGGAAGGGTCCATCCGTGCTGGCTCTTCGGGGGCAAGTCGAATTATCTTATCTCCGCTTGACTGGCCGCGGGTTGGATGGCGCGCGACGATCCCGCGTTCTATTAGTATTTGACAACAGGCGTGAAGTGCGGCGGTCGGTATACTCGCCGCCGCCGAGCAGCAGTGCTGCCCTGCTCGCCGGTTACGCGGGGCCGCGTACGCGCCGCACAAGGTCGTCGGCGGCCTCCGGCCACTGGGAGTGGTTGAAAGCGAAGCCCGCTTCGAGCAGGCGGCTGGGGACGACCCGGCGGCTTTTCAGTAGGAGTTCGGTGTCCGAGCGCAGCGCGAACGCGCCAAGCTCGGCCATCCACTTCGTTGCGGGCAGGCCCACCGGGACACCCCACGCGGTGCGCAGCACGCGCATGAACGTGCGCTGGGGCAAAGGAATGGGAGCAGCGAGGTTCACCGGCCCGGCGAGGTCGTCCCGGTCGGCCAGGAACTCGACGGCGCGGACGAAATCGCGGTCGTGGATCCAGGAGACGTACTGCGCGCCACCGGCGATCGGGCCGCCGAGGCCGAGCCGCGTCAGCCGCAGCAAGATGTCGAAGACGCCGCCGCGGTCGGGGCTCATCACCATGGCGGCGCGCATGGCGACCTTGCGCGTGTCCGGGGTTTCGGCTCGCTCCTGCGCCCGTTCCCACGCTTTCGCGATCTCGACGCTGTAGGCCCAGTAGCCCGGGACGCCGGATTCGGTGCCGCCGAGCACGCCGGTCGCCTCGTCGTTGGGCGCGTCGAAGCGGTGGGCGTAGACAGTGGCGGTGCTCATCTGCAACCAGACCCGGGGAGGCCGCACGGCGGCTGCGATCGCCTCGCCCACGACCCGGGCGGAGTGCACGCGCGAATCCATCATGGCCCGCAGGTTGCTTGGGGTGTAGCGGCAGTTGACGCTGCGTCCGGCCAGGTTGATCACGATGTCGCTGCCGTCGATCTCCTCCGCCCAGGGGCCCAGGGTCTCGCCGTCCCAGCGAACTTCACGGTCGCCCGCCGGCCGTCTGGTCAGGACTACGACGTCATGGCCTGCGGCGGTCAGCGCGCGATTCAAGATCGTGCCTACCTGACCGGTTCCACCGGGTATCGCTATCTTCATCAGACTTCCCCCGGGTGAGTGGGACGAGCCTGGCTAACCGACCCAGACCAGATCGTAGATCATAATCATTTCGGCTGCGTCGTCGGGTCGCGCCGAGCACCCACCGGTGGACCTGGCCCTGCTGCCGGTCAACGGCCTGCGGCGACTGTTCGGGCCGCCCATGGTGATCGGCCCCGCCTACACGGTGGCAGTACCGCGGGCACCGCCGCGGACACCCTCGCCGTGGCAGGGCCCGCCCTGAGGGTGATCGATCTGCCGACGGGGGAGCGCGGGGAGTCGATGCGATGAGCCTTTCGAGGCGCGGGCGGTGTCAGGTGGTGATGGTGGCGACGGGAGCGACGCCGTAGGTGCGGGCGTAGCCGTTCTCGGTGCCGACGAGGAGGTCGACGACCTCGAAGTAGCGGTCCCAGAAGGGGGTTTCGCGCAGCGCGTCGACGAGGAGCCGGTAGGCGTGATGGTCGTCCGCTTCCCAGACCCAGACGTCGGTGACGCGCGCGGAGTAGAACTCCGTGTCGTAGAAGCGCGACCGGACGCCGGCGGTCCTGGCCTCGATCGCGGGGACGACCTGGGTGGCGAAGGCGTCCACCCGTTCCTGGACGGTCATGGCGAGCCACTCGGGCGTGGTCTTGACGAGCATGAACGCGGTCACTGTCGCTTCTGCCTGCTCAGTGGACATTGATGGGTCCTCTCGCGGTGTTGGCGGCCGTCAGGAGAGGACGGCGGGCTTGAGGGTCTGGGCGCACCACTGCTCGAAGGTGGTGGGGGAGGCGGTGTCCGGGGTGGGGGTGACGCCGGAGTCGAGGCCGTTGTCCTTGGCCTGCTTCATGTCGACGATGCCCTGGACGAACGCCTCGTTGAGGCCGTAGCCGACGAGGGTGGCGTACAGGTCGTCGAGCGGCTGGCGTTCGTAGCGGACGGGGCGGCCGAACTGCTCGGTCATGATGCGGGCCAGGTCGTTGGGGGACAGGTCCCGCGGCCCGAGCACCGGGACGCTGCCGACGCCGGTCCAGGAGCGGCCCAGCAGCAGGCCGGAGGCGACGGCGGCGATGTCGGCGACGGCGACGATGGGGGCCTTGCGGTCGGCGTCGACGGCGTCGGTGAAGACGCCCTTCTCGCGGATCGAGTCGGCCTCCTCCAGGAGGTTCTCGAAGAAGGAGGGGTTGGCCAGGGCCCGGTAGGCGACGCCGGTGCCTGCGATGAGGTCGTCCATGGCGAGGGACGCGGTGACGAGTCCGGCGTGTCCGGCGACCGGGGTGCCGCGGCCGAGCGCGGAGACGCCGACGACGTGGCCGACGCCGTGGGCGGCGAGCGCCTTCGCCGCGGGGCGGGTGAAGCCGCGGTAGGCGTCCATCGGGGTCAGGGAGGCGTCCGGGGGGACGAGCCAGAAGACGGCGTCCGCACTTTCGAAGGCCCGGTCGACGACCTCGGCGTCGCCGTGCGAGCCGGTGATCACCTCGACGCGTTCGCGTACCGCGTCGGGGAGCCGGGCGGGGTCGCGCACGATCACGCGTAGTTCCTCGCCGTGGGCGGGGGCGGACTCCAGGAGCAGAGAGAGCAGGTGGCGGCCGATGTTCCCGGTGGGAGCGGTAATGACGATCATGAGAACCTCGTGGGTCGTTCCGGTTCGGTACGCCCCCATCCTGTGGAGGATCACGGTGTTGCCACAATGGGAACTTCAGCACAGGTTCATTGCCAGAAATGGAATTACCCTGATGAGCAGCTCAGATCCGGTCATCGACGCCAACCTCGCCGTCGCGCTGGACGCCCTGCTGGCCGAGCAGAGCGTCACCCGCGCCGCCGCCCGCCTGCGCACCTCCCCCGCCGCCATGAGCCGCACCCTCGCCCGCCTCCGCCGCATCCTCCAGGACCCCCTTCTGGTCCGGGCCGGGCAGACCATGGTCCCCACCCCCCGGGCCCAGGCACTGCGCGACGAAGCCGCCACCGTGGTGCGCCGCCTCGGAGCGCTGCTCACTCCCGGCGGTGACGTCGACCTCGCCACCCTCCGCGGCACCTTCACTCTCCAGGCCGCCGACCTGGTCGGCGCGGCACTGGCCCCCGGACTGCTGCGACTGGCCCGGCGGGAGGCTCCGGGGGTTTCGTTGCGGTTCCGGGCCGAGGAGATGGAGGACGGACCGGCCCTCCGCGACGGCCGGATCGATCTGGAGATCGGTTCCATCGACCACGTCGACCCCGAAACCCGGGTCGAAGAACTGGTCACCCTCCAGATGGCGGCGGCCGTCCGGCCCGGTCACCCCCTCACCGAAGAAATCCTCACGCCGGCCCGGCTCGCCGCCGCCGAACACGTCGTGGTCAGCCGCCGCGGCCGGTTCACCGGACCGCTCGACACCGCCCTGGCCGCGCACAACCTCCACCGGCGGGTCGCCGTCGTCCTCCCCAGCCATCTCGCCGCGATGTCCCTCGCCGCCCGCAGTGACGTCGTCTGCCTCGTTCCCGCCGCACCCCCCGGCACCGGCCCCTCGCCCCTCACCGACGCCGCCACCACTCTTGGCCTGCACCTGCTCGACATCCCGCTGCCGCTGCCGTCACTGACCATCGGCATGGCCTGGCACCCCCGCCACGCCGCCGACGGAGCCCACCGCTGGCTCCGCGACGCCGTCCGCCGGGCTCTTCACGCACCCGAGGGCTCGGCCGCCTGGCCGTTCACCTCGGGCCGCTGATGCCTCTGGCCAGGGGTGCGCGCCAGCCGTAGCGCATGGCGAGGATGCGGAAGGTGAAGGCGAGCACGGCCGCGGACAGGGTGGCGACGAATCCCCGCACGTCCAGGGCGTACAGCACGGCCATCGCCGTCGAGCCGAGCATGGCCGGCACGGCGTAGAGCTGGCGGTCGTAGAGCAGGGTGGGGCGTTCGCCGGACAGGACGTCTCGGATGACGCCGCCGCCGACCGCCGTACAGACCCCGAGGAACACGGCGTGCGGCGGCGCGAGGCCGTGGTGCAGCGCCTTGGCGGTGCCGACGGCGCAGAACAGGCCGAGGCCCGCCGCGTCGAAGATCAGCACGCCGGGCATCGCCCGCTCGACGTGCGGGTGCCAGAAGAAGGCGATGGCGGTGGCCGCGATCGGCACGAGGAGATAGCCCATGTCCCGGAACGCGGCGGGCTGCACGCCGATGAACAGATCGCGCATGACGCCGCCGCCGACCGCGGTGAAGAACGCGAGCACCGCCATGCCGACCACGTCGAGCCGTTTGCGCACGCCCTGTAGTGCGCCGGACAGGGCGAAAACGAAGATTCCGGCAAGGTCGAGCAGGGGGGACACGGCTGCTCATTCTCCCATAAGTCGTGTCCCCGCGACGTGGCCGCCGACTCCCTAAAGGACGGGAGGTGTGCTGCTCGCGGAGGCCGTACGGGCTGAGCGTCCCCCTGTGACGCCCGCGGCCCAGAGGGCTACGCCGATGTAGAGGATCTGCTCGGGGATGCGCTGCCACAGCGGGGTCGCCGCCTCGCCCGCCAGGGTCACCCCGGCCAGCGCGGCGTGGATGTTGGCGGGAAGCATGAGCACGAACAGCAGCGCCAGGCAGATCCCGGCCGCCCGCCGGGTGGCCGGGAGCACCAGGCCCACCGCCCCGGCCAACTCCAGGACGCCGGTCAGGTAGACCACGAAGGCGGGGAACGGGACGAACGGCGGGACCATGGCCACCATGTCGGCGTGGTTCGGCATGACGGTCACATCTGACGGGACGAAGTGGGCGCTGGCCGTCATCACGAGCATGACGGCCAGGCCGTGCGCGGCACTCACTCGCCAGGTGGTGAAGCGGGCCAGACCGAACAGCGCGCCCGACAGGCGGAAGCACAGCGTGGCCACGACGAGAACAATCAAGGTCATGGAATCCCCTCCTTTGGATAACCATGCTATCCAATATTGGACAGTGAAGCTACCCAATAAATGGGAGGCCCCTGGCGGCCGTCCACCCGTACGGGCCGGGCGCGGTCTGGCTGGGGGCGGCGGTCGGCGGTATCTTTCCCGGTAGGTCCTGTGATCGTCGGGATGGGGAGGTTCCGTGAGCGACGGACGCACCGCGGAGATCATGATCGCCGAGGCCAGGAAGGCCTTCTGGGTCATGGTCGGCTTCCTCGCGCTGATCTGGGTCGTGCAGGTGGCCAACTGGGTCAGCGACTACGGCCTCAGCTACAGCTACGGGATCAGACCGTGGGATCCCGGCCGACTGCCCGCCATCGTCAGCTCGCCCCTCCTGCACTGGAGCTGGGCACACATCGAGGGCAACTCCGGACCCCTGTTCATCTTCGGGTTCCTCGCCGCCTACCGCGGGGTGAAGAAGTTCCTCGGGGTGACCGCACTGATCATCTTCGCCGCCGGGCTCGGCCCGTGGCTCACCGCCTCCCCCGCCACGGTCGGCGCGGGCGCGAGCGGACTGGTGTTCGGCTACTTCGGGTACGTGCTCGTGCGCGGCGCCTTCGACCGGCATCTGATCGACATAGTGATCGGCGTGGTCATGGGCCTGTGCTTCGCCTACCAGTTCGTCGGGCTGCTGCCCGCGGAGGGCGTTCTCTGGCAGGCACACGCGTTCGGGTTTGTCGGCGGCATCCTGGGCGGATACCTGTTCCGCGAGCGCGGAGCGAAGCCCGGGCCAGTCGGCGAGGTGCCCGCGAAGACGCCCCCGGCCGACTCCAGGTCGGCCCTGCACAAGGAGATCGAGGACCTGGGGTTGTGACTACGCTCCCGGCGAAGTAGGAGCCCGACCACAGCTTGTTCGCCCGGTAATAGCCGGTGGCCGCCCTGCTGGTCCGGCACCCGCAGGCGTGCGACGCCGTGGCGGCCCTGCTCGGTTACCCCGCGGAATGGTCGGCGGGATGGCCCGCGGCCGAGAGGCCGGCGCCGGTCGAGGTCCGGGAGCTGCTCACCCGTCATCCGGCCACGACGGGCGCGATCGCCGCCCTGCTCGGCCGCTGAGCCGGGCCGGTGAACGACCCGGAACCGCGCCGCGGAGCATGAACCGTCGGCGGCGAGGCGATGCCTGTTCTCGGCGACCGCTGCCCTGCGCGGGCCCTCCCGTGAGGTGTGGACATCATGAATCGGATGATGGGTTCGGGGCAGGAACGTCGTCTCGCCGCGGATGCGTGGGCTCGCCCGTACGACCACTTCCGATCGCGACGAGGGAGGGGCCCGGATGGCCGGTGAGGAGAACAGGGTGTGAGCAGGGGGCATCGGACGGTCCCTCATACCGTCGACACGGTGATTGAGGCGTGGGCGGACACCCGGGAGGAGTGCCTGGCCGAGGCGGTACGGGCGCTGGTGGAGGCCTTCGCCGACATCGGCGAGGTGGTGCCGGACGGCAGCGTCGAGTTCGCCTTGGCCGAGGAGACCGACGAAGATCTCCTCCTCACGGTGCTGGATGAGGTGATCTACCAGGTCGAGGTGTACGGCAGGGTCGCGGTGGACGTGTCGGTCGACGAGTGGACGGGCGCGACGGAGGGGCAGATCGAGGTGCGGCTGGCCACGATCCCGATGGGAGCGGTCGATCAGGTGGGCGTCATGCCGAAGGCCGTCGCGGTGAACGGGTTCCGGTTCGGGCGGGAGGCCGGGATGTGGCGCGCCCACGTCGTGGTCGACGTCTGACCGCTGTGCCGTGAAACGTACGAATCCAGCCCTTGACCACGCCGATCGGCGTCAGCTTGGCCATGTTTCCGGCGATGCGGTGTTTCTGGCGAGTCCGGGCGTTTCCGGCGAGTCGGCCGGGCCTACGCGAAGTCGTCGCGGTCCACATCGGCCTTCGACATCGCCTCCTTGAGCCTGGCGGCCATCTCGGTGTCCTGCCGTCGTTCCACGTCCTCGGGCCGGGTGCCTGTCGCCTGCTTCGACAGGGCCAGGTCGTTCTGGTCGGTCTTGGGTGCGTTCTCCTCGGGGATGGTCATCCGCTTTACTCCTTCTGTTATCCGGGCGTTTTCGCCTCCTGCGCGTACCCGGAAGGCGAGGGGCCATGCACACCCGGCGCCATCAGAACCTCGGCAGGGACCGTCGCCGTCAGGCGGTGGGGTGTGGGAGGTTGCCAGGAAGATACCCCCGGGGGTATATTACGGACATGGAGTTGAATGAGGCCATGGTCGGCGATGCGCTGACGCGTCTGCGGCGCGCGCATGGTCAGCTCGCCGGCGTAATCGGGATGATCGAGGCGGGGGAGGACTGCGCGAAGGTGCTGACCCAGCTCGCCGCGGTCTCCAAGGCGCTCGATCGGGCGGGCTTCAAGCTGGTCGCCACCGGCCTGCGGCACTGCCAGGCCGCGCAGGAGCGCGGCGAGCAGGCCCCGATGAGCGTGGCGGAGCTGGAGAAGCTGTTCTTGGCACTCGCATAAGCGGATCTGCCCGGCAATCCCGCTTTTCTATGACTCCAATATACCCCCGGGGGTATTTTCCACTGCTCTTGCAGTCGTCCTGGTCACTTCATGCGATAAAGATACCCCCCGGGGTATATGAAGGAGAGTGAGATAATCGATGGCCACAAATGCCGGGTCCTCCGCGGTTGGCGTCACCACGGCCCGTGCGCTGATCGCGTCCAACCCCGATGTGCTCGTCGTCGACGTACGGACTGCCGCCGAGTTCGAGACCGCGCACATCGACGGCGCGATCAACCTGCCGCTCGACCAGGTGGACGCGCACCTGCGCCGAATCGTCGCCGACGCCGGCGGCCGGTTGTTGCTGATCTGTCAGTCGGGCAACCGTGCCACCCAGGCGCAGAAGAGCCTCTGCGAGGCGGGGTTGCCCGGCACGGTCGTGTTGTCCGGCGGGATGAACTCCTGGATCGCCTCCGGAGCGCCGGTCATCCGCGGCAGGCAGAAGTGGAGCCTGGAGCGTCAGGTGCGCCTGGTCGCGGGCGGCATCGTGCTGGCGTCCATCGTGGCCGACCTGTGGCTGCCGGGGGCACGGTTCGTCGGCGCCTTCATCGGCGCGGGCCTGGTCTTCGCCTCGCTGACGGACACCTGTGCGATGGGCATGATGCTGTCCAGGTTGCCCTACAACCGCGGCAGGGCCGATGCCGCCGAGGCGCTGGCCTGCATCGTCAAGCCCGCCCGCTCCCGGACCTGACCCTCGCTCCGCCGTGCCGTACGGCGGAGAAGTCTGTCTCCCATATACCCCCGGGGGTAAGAAGGAAAGGCAATGACATGCTCACCGTGACCCTCGCCGGCGCCGTGGTGGTCGGCCTGACGCTCGGGCTGTTCGGCGGCGGCGGGTCGATCCTCACCGTGCCGCTGCTCGTCTACGTCGCGGGCGTCCCGGCCAGGTCGGCGATCGCCATGTCCCTGTTCGTGGTGGGGGTGACCAGCGCGGTCAGCGCCGTCGGGCATGCCAGGGCAGGGCGGATCCGGTGGAAGACCGGGCTGATCTTCGGTGCCGCCGGCATGGCGGGCGCCTACGGCGGCGGCCTGCTCGGCCCGCACCTGCCCGAGGCGCTGCTGCTGGCCGCGTTCGCGCTGATGATGGTGGCCACCGCGATCGCGATGATCCGTGGCCGCGGGACGCCGGAGCATGCCTCGGACCGCGTGGATCTGCCGATCCCGCACGTGGTGGTCGAGGGCGTGGTCGTCGGCGTGGTCACCGGACTGGTCGGCGCCGGCGGCGGCTTCCTGGTGGTCCCCGCGCTGGTGCTGTTCGGCGGCCTGCCGATGAGCGTCGCCGTCGGCACCTCGCTGATCGTCATCGCCATGAAGTCGTTCGCCGGCTTCGCCGGTTATCTGCAAAGCGTTTCCATCGACTGGTCGCTCGCGCTGTCCGTCACCGCTGCCGCGGTCGTCGGCGGACTCATCGGCGGGCAGCTCGCCGGGTGGATCCAGGCCGACCGCTTGCGTATGGCCTTCGGCTGGTTTGTCCTAGTAATGGGTGCTTTCGTGCTGATTCAGCAGGTGCCACCGTCGCTGCTCCACTCGGCGTACGGCCCGGCCGCGCTGGTCGCCGTCGGCCTGCTGGCGGTGGCCGTCGCCGTGCACCTGCGCTTCGCGCCCTGGGGGCGCCGTCGGACGTACGAGGGCCCGCCGCCATCTCGCCCGATGGCCGGCGTTCGGCTGAGGACGGACGGCACCTGCGATGACCATCTGTGGAATATACCCCCTGGGGTATGCGGTTCACCCGATACAGGAGGAAATGGAATGATCTTCACTCAGTACTATCTGGACTGCCTGTCCCAGGCGTCGTACCTGATCGGCGACGAGACCAGCGGCCGCGCCGTCGTGGTCGACCCCAGGCGCGACGTGTCGGAGTACGTCGCCGACGCCGAGGCGCACGGACTGCGGATCGAGGGAGTGATCAACACCCACTTCCACGCCGACTTCGTCGCCGGACACCTGGAACTGGCCGCCCGCACCGGCGCCTGGATCGGCTACGGCCACCGCGCCGAGTCCGAATACCCCATCCGCAAGCTCACCGACGGTGAGCGCGTCGAACTCGGCGACGTCGTGCTGGAGATCATGGAGACACCGGGCCACACCCCCGAATCGATCAGCGTCGTCGTGTACGAGCACGCCGACGACGCCGTGCCGTACGGCGTGCTGACCGGCGACGCACTGTTCATCGGCGATGTGGGACGCCCGGACCTGCTGGCCTCATTCGGCGTCACCGCCGAGCAGCTCGGCCGGATGCTGTACGACAGCGTCCAGCGCAAGCTGATGGCACTGGACGACGAAGTGCGGATCTTCCCCGCACACGGCGCCGGCTCGGCCTGCGGCAAGAACCTGTCCACCGACCGGTGGTCGACGATCGGCCGGCAGCGCCTGAGCAACTACGCGTGCGCGCCGATGAGCGAGGAGGAGTTCCTGGCCATCGTCACCGAGGGACAGCCGTCCGCGCCCGGCTACTTCGTCTACGACGCCGTGCTCAACCGGAAGAACCGAGAACTGTTCGGCACCGGCGCGGACGCCCGGCCACTGTCGGTGGAGGAGGTCCTGGCCAGGCGGGCGGCCGGCGCGGTCGTGGTCGACGCCCGGGACGCCCAGGAGTTCGCGCTCGCCCACCTGAAGGGCTCGATCAACGTCTCCGCCGACGGCCGATTCGCGGAACGGGCAGGCATGGTCGTCGAACCCGGCAGCGAGATCATCATGGTCGCGCCGCAGGGCCGGGAGGACGAGGTCGTCACCCGCCTGGCCAGGATCGGCTTCGACACCGTCACCGGCTATCTACGCGACCCGGAGGCCGTCTTCCTCACCGTCCCCGGAGAGATCGCCCACTCCACCAGGGTGACCGTCGCCGGGCTGCGGCAGGCCCTGGACGGGGACGAGCCGCCCGTGCTGCTCGACGTGCGCAACGCCGGGGAGGTCGCGGACGGGGCAATCGAACCCTCGCTGCACATCCCGCTCGCCGAACTGGCCGGGCGCCTGGCGGAGGTCCCGGCCGACCACCCGGTCGTGGTCTACTGCGCCGGCGGCGCCCGCTCGGCCATCGCCGCCAGCCTGCTCACGCACCGCGGGCGGGAGGGGGTGTCGGACCTGCTCGGCGGCTATGACGCCTGGCAGCGCGCCCTCGCCCCCGCATAGGTCCCGTGATCACATCCCCCGGGGCCCACCCCGGGGGAGTGGGGGACGACCAGGGGAAATGAGAGCGGCAGGGAGTTTCACCGGGACGTTTCGTGGGAGGTGACGGACATGCTCGTCTGTGAGGTCATGAGCAGTCCGGCGGTCACCTTCCGCCCCGGCGACGCGGTGCGTCAGGCGATCCACGCGCTGTACGACAACCACATCACGGCCGCCCCCGTGCTGGGCGACCATGGCGAACTGGTCGGAATGGTGAGCGAGATCGACCTGCTCTGCGGGGAGTTCGACGCCGGCGCCTCCCCGAAACGGGTCGGGGACGTCATGTCACGCACCCTGGTCACCGTCGCGGAGACCACCGAAGCGGCCACGCTGATCGACCTGATGGTGCACAAGAGAATCAAGACCGTGCCGGTGCTCCGCGATGTCGAACTCGTCGGCATCGTCACGCGCCGGGACCTCATGGCCGTGCTCACGAGGGACCGTGACTGACTTCTCGCCGGCCACCGGCGATGGCGGGGGCGGCTCCCGGCCGCCGGCCGTCACATCATGAGCTGGTAATGGCGCTCGGTACGCCACTCGACGAGCATTACGGTGGCGTCGTCCTGGAGTTGGCCGCGCTGGTGCAGCAGGATGGAGTGGATCAGTCGCCGCAGGGTCTCCGGCGCGGAGACGCCGTCGGCCTCCCGCCGGATGATGAAGTCGGTGAAGCGTTCCAGACCGAACATCTCTCCCTCAGGGGTCTGCGCCTCGACCACGCCGTCGGTGTACAGCAACAGCCGGTCGCCGGGCTCGAGCTGGCGGCGGGCGAGCACGGCGGCCGGGCCGAGGGCGAGGCCCATCGGGGTGTCCGGCGGGCTTTCCAGCACGGCGGCCAACCGCCCGTGCCGGAGGAGCAGCGGCGGGGGATGCCCCCGGTTCACCCAGGTCAGCAAGCCGGTACGGATGTTCAGATCGGCAAGAATGCCGGTGGCGAAGTGGGACCCGTCGAACTGACCGGCGATCGCCTCGTCGACCGCGTCGCTGGTCGCGAGCAGCCCGATGTCCCGGCGGCGGTTGTTGCGGTAGGACCCCAGCGCGATGGTGGCGGTCAGCCCGGCGGAGAGGTCATGGCCCATGGCATCGAATATCCCGAGACGGAGGGTGTCGCCGTCGAGAGCGTAGTCGAAGGCGTCCCCGCCGACGGAGTAGGCCGGCTCGAGCGTGACGCTGACGATGAACGTGTCGGTGGCGAAGGTCCTGACCGGCATCAGCCGCCACAGCACCTCCGCCGACAGACGCATTTCCTCCATGCGCACCAGCCGGGTGTACGCGTCGCTGGAACCGCGCTTGCTCACCACCATCAGGGCGATCAGCCCGCCCAACTCGGCCGCGACCTGCGCGGTGTCCGCATCGGCCACGGGTACGGTCACCCCGAGCACGCCGATCCGTTCGGTGCTGTCGAGCATCGGCACCCACAGCCGCCGCGGGCCTTCACCGCCGAGCGGCTCGGCGGCATCGGCGACGGAAGGGTCGGTGGTGGGACGGGCCTGAACGACCTCCAGGTTGCGGAAGGCCCGCCCGGCGATCGTGGTGTCGATGGGAATCGGTTTGAGCGACTGGCCGTGCACGTCGCGCTGGCCGGGCAGCGGCACGAGATAGAGCGGCCGCAGGCTGGCCACATAAATCATGATCTCGGAGAAGCCGAGCGGCCGGGCATGCTCGATGACCGACGCCGCCAGATCACCCAGCGGGGTCAAGGGGTGGGCGCGTACCAGACCACCCAGGAGCCGCCCAGCGTCATAGCCGTTCACGTGCCGTTCTCCCCGTCGTCTCGCCGCCTACCCCGCTGACTACCCGGCCACGGTTCAGGCGCAGACAGCGCCGGTGGCATGGTTGGCAAATGCCCGCCGTCGCCTGAACAGCCGGCGCGCGTTCATAACGGCGAAGCGCCCACCCCGGGGGGTCGGGGTGGGCGCCAGTATGCCGCGGGCATCTACTTGAGGATCGGGAGGCGCTTGACCAGGGCCGTGCGACCCCACCGGGTGCCGATGCCCAGGGTGTCGCCGGCGTTCGCCATGGCCAGGCCGGCCAGGACGATCGCGTAGACGATGTGCTCGTCCATGAAGGGGTTGGTGGTCAGGGGCAGCTCGGCGGCCCACATCAGCACCAGCATCAGGCCGCCGGCGACGGCCGCGATCCGCAGGCCCGCGCCCAGGATGAGCGCCGCGCCGATGCCGAGCAGGCCGAGCATGAACAGCAGGTCGACCCAGCCCTGTCCGGCCAGCCCGGCGAAGAACCCGCCGAGCGCGTTGTCGGCCGTGCCCTTCAGAAAGCCGGTGGTGGGGCTGCCGCCCTGGATCCAGGCCTTGTCGGCGGGGGTGGCGAATCCCCAGCCGAAGGTCTTGTCGAGGAAGGCCCACAGGAACACCCAGCCGATGGCGATCCGGGCCAGCGCCCAGGCGTAGGCGGCGGGCGGCCGGGCCGTCTCGGCGTGTGGAGTGATGTCGACGGTGTGCGGGGCGATGACGGTGTGCGGGGCGATGGTCCGGTCCAGGTCACGCCGGTCGGCCGCGGGGAGATGATTGCGCTGGTGGCGTCCTTCGATGGTGGCCATGACCGGCCCCTTCCCTTCGCTTTACGATCCCTTTGCTCGGGACGCCTCAATCACATCGCTTCCGGCATCGCGATCGCAGGGCCGTACGGCACCGCCTCACGGCCCTGACGTCCCGGTCTCCATGGGACCTTCGGTCCCCTGACGGCTCCGCGTGGCGGTTTCCGGCGTCCGGCCGCGACGGGACCCGCGGGGGAGGGACGGACGGATCATGACCGAGGGTCGATCGGCGCGTGACCGCGGGCCTTTCGTCCCTGCCCGGGGCGGTCCGCCCGGGGAAACCTCGGGATGGAGGAGCTTCGACGATGGAGGCGTGCCATGCCCTCTCCTGTTGCCACGAACTTCGGTGTCCGCAGGCTGCTCACCGCCGCCGGCCAGGCGCCTTCGGTGCTCAACACTCAGCCGTGGCGCTTCCGGGTCGCCGGGAGAGAGCACGTTGAGCTGTACGGCGACCGGGACCGCAAGCTGACGGTCAGCGATCCGCGCGGCCGCTCACTGCACGTGAGCTGCGGGGCCGCCCTGTTCAACCTGCGGCTCGCGGTGCGGGTCGCGGGTTACCGGCCACGGGTGCGGCTGCTTCCGACGCCGGACGGGGAGCGGGACCTGCTGGCGGCCGTTCATATGGCCGAGCTGGGCGCGCCCACGGCCGCCGAGCGTGACTTGTACGAGCAGATCGGCCGCCGGCGCACGAACCGAGAGCCCTTCAGCGAGCGGCATGTCCCCCACTGGGTGACGTCCGAGCTGCGCAGGGCCGCCGCACGGGAAGGCGCCCGGCTGGTGCCGCTCGATCGTGCCGACACGGCCGACCTGCTGGACTACGTCACGATCGCCGAGGACGGGTTGCTGGCGGACCACGGCTATCTCGCCGAGCTCGCCGCCTGGACGATGCGGGGCGCGCACGCCGACGGGATTCCCGCCTACACGCTCGGCCCGCGTTCGGCGGCTGACCCGTCCCCCGTCCGGGACCTCGGTGCGGCGCACCCGGGGCGGCCGTCCGCCCGTTTCGAGCCGCATCCCCAGCTCGCCGTGCTGACGACGCCCGGCGACAGGCGGGTGGACTGGCTGCGTGCCGGGCAGGCCCTCCAGCGGATGCTGCTCGTCGCGACCATGCACGGCGTGTCAGCGTCGTACCTCAACCAGCCGCTGGACCTGCGCGACATGCGACACCGCACGGATCCGTACCACCGGCGCGGACACGCTCAAATGATCATCAGGTTCGGGTACGGCCCGGCCGTACCCCGCGCACCCCGACGCCCACCGGCCGAGCTGATGCCCACCCACTGACCAGGTGCACGGGATCCCTCAGCTGTGCGTGCGGCCCTTTCCGGCGACGGCCACATGAGCCACGACAACCGGGGCCACAACAGTCGGCCCGCCGGAAACGGCCTCGCGGTACGCCTCGCGGGCGGCGGCGCGGATGTGCTCCGGGCCCGCGAAGGCGTCGGGGCTGACGGAGACGTAGATGTGCAGGGTGCCGTCGACCTCCGCCAGACGCACGTCGTCCACCATGTAGGCGAACGCCTCGTCCAGGGCGTCCCGCACCGCGAGCCGTGCGGCCGGGTCGGCGACCTGTTCTCGGTCCGCTTCGCGGTCCTGCCGCTGGGGGATGGGGCTGGGTTCGGTGCTCAGAATCCTCATGATCCAACCATGACGCCGTCCGTCTACGGCAGGGAGAGCCGAAGGTCCCCCGCCCGCACGACGGTAGGCCCCTCCCACCGCTCGCCCGGCTTTCGGACGGAAGGACGATCCGCGCCAGCCTCGGCGGCCTGGGCGAGATCCACTGTGCAGTGCAGTGCGTCGGCGGTCGAGAAACCGTCACCCATAGGGGATTGATCGAGCACGGAGAAGCGCGGTTCATCGTGCTCCGCCCTGGCGCTGAGGTACGGAGATCTCAGGCACGATCCGGTAGTCACGCTGGAAGACCAGATTGTGCAGGTCTGCCGTGGCGATGGCTCGCAGCACCGGCACCTCGGCGGCGGCCTGCTCGGGCGTGAACACGTTCAGCGGCCAGTCGTGGACCGTGGCTCCACGTAGGTGGGGATGGTGGAAGCCGCGGCCGAAGTAGGCGATGAGAGTGATCGGGCTGATCTCCGTTTCGCGTTGCTCCGGCCAGGACAGAGTCCACGTGGCGACCAGCCCTCCGTCCAGGGCCGCCAGCAATCCGCTGGCGTGCGCCTCTCCCGTGCCCAGGAGCAGGGTCGCGTTGACCTCCTCCAGCACCTGATCGGCATAGGGGTGGAGCAGTTCCACGGCGCGCCTGAAGTGATTTTCCTTGCCCTCGCGGGTCACGGTGTCGCCTTCCGTTCCGTGGGTTCCGTCACGGAGGTCGGCGAAGTGCCGCCGCAGAGCTTCGATGTGGGGTAGTGCGGTGTCCATGACGATTCCTTACTGCGGTGAGCTCTGGTGACTGATGTGGTCATGCAGTGCGTTCCCGAGCCAGCGGCGCATATCGGAGTAGGGAGAGAGGAACGCCGCGTGGAAAGTGTCCGGGAAGACCTGGAGGGTGACGTCGTTCCCGGCCTCATGTAGCGCTCGCGCATAGGCGGTGACGTCGTCGATGACCGGATCGAGTTCGCCGACCGCGATGATGGCCGGGGGGAGGTCGTCGACGTCGTTGGCCTCGGCCCAGGCCAGCGCGGCCAACACGTCGTCGAACTGGGCGGGGTGACGGTGCTGCGGTGCCAGCCGGTAGCCGACGCTGATCACTGTCCAGTCGGACACGCAGGCGAACTCTGTCGTCGCCCCGTGCCACTGGTCCAAGGAACCCGTGATCCAGCTGCCGCCGTGGGCCCAGACCCGTAGGCCGCCAGAGCCGGCCTCGGGCTGGAAGATCCGGATGGGTATGAAGTGGGTCCCCGCATCGATGTCGAGGTCCGCGCACCGCACTCCGTCGCCCCCCATCAGACCTCCTGATGCGCGGCACGCGCAGAAGTGGGCTTGTGCAGGAAGGCCAGACTGGTGAGGACGCCCACCAGCACGATGGCGGCGTTCACCGCGATGGCCACCTTCAGGCCGCCGAGCATGGCCGCCGCACCGGTGCCGACGATCGCCGACGTGGAGATGGCACTCATGATCGGGGTGCCCATGGTGATGCCGATCTGCTGGGTCATGGTGGCCAGGCCGGTCGCCAGGCCCTGCTCACGGTTGGGCAGGCCGGAGGTGGCGGTGACCATGAACCCGACAATGACCAGCATGTTCCCGACACCGCCGACGAAGGTGGCCACAAGGAGCAGCCACATCGAAGAACGGTCGTCTCCCAGCCCGAGCAGGGCGGCAGTGAAGACGGTCTGCACCAGACCACCGGTGATGAGCGTGGAGCGGGCACCGATCCTGCCGATCACCTTCGGCGCGATCGAACCGCCGACCACGGTGCCGAGACCGAGCACACCTAAGGAGAGCCCGGCTGCCAGTGGCGAGAAGCCCAGCACGTTCTGCAGGTAGAGCGTCAGCAGGAAGACCAGGGAGGTCTCGGTCAGGAACGCGATAAATCCTGCGATGTTCCCCCAAGCGACTGTGCGCTTGCCCAGCACTCCCAGCGGCACCAGCGGTGCGACGGCCCGCCGTTCGACGAGGTAGAACACCACCAGCAGCAGCCCGCCGACGGCCAGCGGGCCGAGGGCGCTGGTCGCGCCCCAGCCGTGTTCTCCGGCCTGGGTGAGGCCGAAGACGATGGCGAGCAGTCCGAGGGTGACACTGAGCGCGCCGGGAACGTCCAGTTTCGGCCTGCTCGCTGGCCTGGACTCTTTGATCACGGTAGGTGCCACGATGAGCACGAGCGCGGACACCGGTACGTTGATGAAGAACGCCCACCGCCAGGAGAGCAGGTCGGTCAACAGTCCACCCAGGATGGCGCCGGTGGTGAAACCGGCAGACATCAACGCGCCGTTGAGGCCGAGTGCCCGTTCCCGCAGGGGACCCTCCGGGAACGACGTGGTCAGCAGGGAAAGCCCGGCCGGGGTGACCGCCGCGGTGGCCAGTCCCTGGAAGATCCGAGCGATGATCAATGCTTCTGGACTCTGCGCCAGGCCGCCAACCAGCGAGGCGGCACCCAGGACGACAAGCCCGCCCAGAAAGACACTGCGGCGGCCGAGGAGGTCCGCCAGTCTGCCGAACAGCAAGGTGAACCCGGCGGCGCAGAGCGCGAAGGCGGTGGCGATCCACTGCAGATGCGCCAACGAGAAGCCCAGCCCTTCACCGATGACCGGCAGGGCAACGTTGAGGATGGAGAAGTCCACGGCCAGCATGAACTGGGCAGCCAGCAGGATGACCAGCACCAGCAGCAGCCGGGGAGTCAGCCGTTGGGGCGCGCTCTGGGACGCGGCCTTGGCGGCGATGTCGGCGGTCGACATGATCGTGAGAGCCTTTCCTCTCGGTAACTATGACGAGAAAAGGTTCATCCGTTTCCCAGTGGTCAACCAGAACCGGGATCAGGCTGGCATCCGGGAAGGTAGTCATTTCATGACCAGGGTTCCGCTGGCACTCCGCTGTTCTCAGCACGCATCATGAAACCCGTGGACAGAGCGAAGGAACTGGGAGACTTTCTCAAGAGCCGGCGGGCCGAACTGAATCCCGAGGAGCTGGGGCTGAAGGCGTACGGCACGCGCCGGCGGGTGTCGGGGCTGCGCCGCGAGGAACTGGCGATCCTCGCTGGCGTGAGCGTGACCCACTACACCCGCCTGGAGCAGGGCCGAGCGGCGGGCGCCTCCGATGCCGTGCTCGACGCGCTGGCCCGCGCCCTCCAGTTGACGGAGGACGAAACGGCCTATCTCAAGCATCTCGCCCGGCCCTCGGCGCCCGCGCGGCCGGTCCCGCCGCGGCCCGAACACGCGAGTCGCTCGGCCCGGCAACTGCTGGAAGCGATGGCAGAGGTGCCCGCTCTGGTGCTGGACCGCAGGAACGACATCCTGGCCTGGAACCGACTCGGCCACGCGCTGCTCGCCGGCCACATAGACCCCGCGGCCCCCGACAACGCGTCTGTACGGCCCAACCTGACCCGAATGGTCTTTCTTGATGAGCATTTCCGCGAGCTCTACCCGAACTGGCCTGAGGAAGCCACGCTCGCCGTCGCCTCCCTGCGCCTGGTGGCTGGACGTCATCCGGATGACCGCAGGCTGGCCGAGCTCATCGGCCAGCTTGTCATCCAGAGCGAGGAATTCGCCGCACGCTGGGCCCGGCATCCGGTACGAACGTGCACCTCAGGCATCAAGCAATTCTGTCACCCAATCGTGGGCTCGATGGAGCTCTACTTCGAGAACCTCCTCATCCCCGGCAGTTCGGGACAGCGCATCACCGCCTACAGCGCCGCATCAGGTTCGCCCTCTGAGACCGCACTGCGTCTTCTCAGTCTTTCCGCCCAGGAGTTTGAACCGGTGATGACAGCCAGCGAGCAGGCGGATGCCCAGCGGCAGGACGCGAATCCGCGTTCCGAAATGGGGCTGTAATCTGCAGCCGAATTCGGAGTGTTATGGTCCCCAGCGTATTTTGGTGTACGAAAGGGGTGCTCTTGTTACTCGGCAGCACACGAGATACGGCACCGGTCGACGTACACGCAGTGGATGCCTTGGCCGATGAGGTCTTCGCTTCCCTGTGGGTGACAACGGTGACTTCCGCCAAACGCAGATCCTGTCAGCATTGATCCGCCTGCCCGCCAGCCCCCGGCATGTCTATCGGTTGTTCGCCGAGCCGGGCGACGATGTTCCCGAGCAGAGCCCCATCTGGCTGACGAATCTCACAGAAAGACGGCTGGAGGAACTCCTCGAACTCCTCGAACTCGTCGTCATGCACGCAAGCTCAAAGGTGACGGTGAACTGCATGAACGAGCGTTTACAGAACCCGCGGACGTGGTACGGGAGTTGCGCCTCATGAGCTACCGGACCGGTACCGCGTGGCTGCGCGAGGCGCTTGTCCGCGGGCTTCCCGCGGGGCAGGACGAGTGTCCGGCCCGGCTGCTGCTGCCGGAGCTGGAACGGGCGATTCCTGCTCACGATCTGGACTCGGCGCGAAGCCTCGGCCGATTGGCCGGACGCGCCGACCGCTGGGGCGCTCTGGCCCGGGAAGGGGGTTCGCCTGGGCGGATCGCCGAGTGGCTGGGCGCGTTGGAGAGCGGGGAGCTGCCTGCGGGGTCCGCGCGCTGGGACGTACTGTCCGTGGTGACGGACTGGATCGAGTGTAACGCGCCGGGTGTCTCGCCGATTCTGGCCCCGGTGAACCCGGACGACTGGAGGAACGACAGGTGAAGCGGTTACCCCAGGCCCCCCATGCTGTGGTGTTCGACTGCGACGGACTGCTGGTCGACACCGAGGTCTGCTGGACCAGGGCCGAGACCAAGCTGTTCGCCGCCCACGGCCATGACTTCGGGCCCGAGCAGAAGGCGCTCGTGATCGGCAGGACGCTGGGGGCGGCGGGGGATTCCATGGCGGAGTACTTCGGTCGGCCCGGTGCCGGGCCGGAACTCGCCGCCGAACTCCTCGGTCTGGTGCGCGAGGAACTGGCGGGCGGAGCGGACGCCCTTCCCGGCGCGCTGGAACTGGTCAAGGCATGCGCCGCGGCGATCCCGGTCGCCGTCGCCAGCAACAGTCCCCGCGAACTCCTCGAAACCGCACTGGAGTCGTCCGGACTCGCGCAGTACCTGCCCGTCTCGTTCGCGGCCGACGAGGTGGCCGAGGCCAAGCCCGCTCCGGACCTGTACCTGGCGGCCTGCTCCGCGCTGGGAGCCGACCCCCGCGAGGCGGTGGCCTTCGAGGACTCCGCCACAGGCATTGCCGCCGCGCGCGCCGCGGGGATGTACGTGGTGACCGTGCCGTCCCTCGGACACTCCTCGCTCGACCACGATTGGCTTGCGACCTCGCTCGACGACGCGGAGCTGGTGCTCTGGGCGTCGGGTCTGGGGCGTCAGGCCGGGACATGACAATCCGCTGGTGTGCCTGTGCGGACAGGGTCCCGAGAGCAGGCTCACCCCGACCGTCACCAACACCTTCAGGTGGCGGTAGCCAGGTGAACCCATCAGGAACTTCTGCAGGCCTGCACTGGTCGTCAGCTGAGCCAGATGATTCGGACGACGTAGACCAGGCGCTGCTCCTCGAGGATGAAGTGGGCGGCGATCCCGCGGCCGCCGAAGACCTGCTTGCGCATGTTGCCTTCGGGCCTGTCCTCCTTGAAGGGATCGGCCGGCCCACGTGGCGATCTCCAGCATGGTGAGCAGCTCCATGTAGTGGGGCCGCGCCTCGGCTGGTAAGGCGTCGCGTTGGTGCTCGGCGAGGGGGTCGTGCCGGACCTCGTACACCGGCTAGGCGCCGCGCTCGATCTGCTCACGCAGGCGCGCCTTGTACGCCTCGTCCACCCGCACTGCGCCGGGCGGGGACTCGCCGCGCTCCAGGTAGGCCATGGCGCGCTCGGCGATGCGGATGGTCTCCTCGTACTCCTCCGGGTCAGCCTTGAGGAGGACGTCCGCGATCCAGCCGGTGATCGCGCGGTAGCCCGTCATCCCGGCCACGGTCGCCGCCGCGGCCAGGGCGAGCACCGCCGCCACCGGATGGTCCCGTCCTTGATCAGAGCGCCCATCGGTCACTTTCTTGAACAGTTCGAGCAGGTCGTCGCATGCTTCGCCGAGGGGAACACGGATGACGGGCTAGGGTGCGGAGATGCAGGAGATCATCTCGCCCGTCTCGTCGTGCTTGATGGGCACGGCGTCGTCGACGTACGCGGTCTGAAGGTCGACGCCGGGCAGGAACAGGTGGCGTTCGGTGTTCCGGAAGGCAGCGATGGCTTTGGGGGTGCGCAGGTGACCGCTGTCGATGAGGCGGGTCACGAGCGCTTCGCGCAGCTCGGCGGGGCCGGTGGCCGGGGTCACGGCGGTCTCCATTCGGGTGAGAGTAGAGGCCAAGGAGGAGGACCGGTAGGTAGACACGTCGGCTGCCTCCCTCCGTGGAAAGGCGGCCGGATCCCAGGAGGTGACGGCTGCTCGGTGCCGCGCGGCCCGGTCCGTCAGCGAGGTTCATGGCCGGATGCGTCACCGATGATCTGTACTGCGAGATCGGCGGCCTGGGCCGGGGCGAGCGTGGTGGTGTCTATGACATGCGCTTCCTCGGTGAGCCATTGGACGTACGCCTCGTCGTAGCGGGGCAGGTTCTCCAGCCGGAAGTCGATTACCCTCTGCGATCGAACGGGGTCGTCCGGGAACATCGAATGGCCTGTGATGCGGTCGCGTACGGTGGCGGTGTCGGCGTGCAGGACGATGTGGCAGACGGTGATGCCGCGTTTGTCGAGCGCGGAGAAGATCTCGTGAGCGTAGTCCCTGCGGAGCAGGCTCATGGGGGCGATGAGCGTACCGCCGGTGTAGGCGAGGATCTCGGCGGCTGTCGCGGCGACCAGGGGCCGCCAGGGCGGGAGGTCCTGGAAGTCCTTCTCTCGTCCGGGCAGGATCGTCCGGAGCATGAAGCCGACTTCTTCGGGGTCGAAGAGCGTGCTGCCCGGGATTCGCGGCAGGAGTTTGTCGGCGACGGAGGTCTTGCCTCCGCCGAAGGGCCCGTTGAGAAGAACGATCATCGTGGCTCCTCGTGTGCTCATGGTGATGTCACCCGCGCGTCAGCATCGCAGGCGGGGAAGGACCGGCCGAGCTGAACTGTGACCGTCGATGGCGTCCCGCGTTCAGTTCGGCAAGGAGGCGGACAACGATCATGGAGCCTCGGCCGGTACGCACCGTGATCCGGTGCTGCTGCCGACCGGGAGCGTTCAATGGTGCCCGGTCAATCGATCCGGGCCGGTGCGCTGGCCGCTCGCGCGATGCGGTGCCCGACAAGGCGCTCGGCCACGGCGAGGGGGTACCAGCCAGCACCAGTCACCTCGGACTCCTGGATGCGTCCCACGTCCGCATGGGCTGTCACGAAGGAGTACCCGATGTCGAGGTGGTAGTGATCCGGTCCGTCCTTCTCCGGTCGTGCCGGGACCCTGCCGTACTCGATGTAGACGGGGGTCTGCGACGCGGGGAAGACCTTGCCGGGGTCAACGCCGGTCTCCTCCGCCAGTTCGCGCACCGCCGCGTCGATCAGGGTGGTGTCTGTCGGCTCGAGGTGACCTCCGGGCTGCAATGTGATTCCGTACCCGCGGTGCTCGACAAGCAGGATCTCGGCGGCGTCGCGAACCAGCAGCGCACTGGCGGTCACGTGCATCGGGAAATTCCGCCGCGAGGCGAAATCCCTTCCCTGTGACAGCAGCCGCACCGGCTCGGACAGCAGCGCGGCCTCGTCTGGGTAGTGCTCGAGGTAGGCGGAAAGCACGCTCGAGATGTCCGAGTCATTGATCGCCATGGGGCGCCTCCACACCAGCCCGAGAGCGAAACTCTCCGTGACCGACTGTCCGGATGCGAGCGACGAGCACTGACACGGTCAGCTCCTTCGAAAGCGCGTGGCGTACGAAAGGGTTCGGTCCTTACAGGTTGGGCCCAGCGCGCGTGCCACGCAGAGGAGACTCACGGCAGGTACCCACACTCCGTCCACGGCGTGATCGAGACAGGGCTTGTCAGCCGTCGGAAAGGCTGCTTCGACCTTTGAAGTCGCCAAGCGACACAAGTGGACTCGGGTAGACGAATACTCTCAAAACACCCTCTCTCAGGCATGCGGGTCGGCCCAGTAGTCCTTGAGCATCTCGCCTGGCCAGTCGGGCTGGTGTACGTCGCCGCGGGGGCCCATCTCCTTGAAGTACGGCGCGAGGTCGTAGACGGGGCTGCCGTCGATGGCGTCCAGGTCGGTCACGTGGAGGTCGAGGCCGTCGACCTTCAACAACCTGGGGAAGGACTGGGCGAGCTGGTTGGGGCGGCGGTGGTTGCGGTGGACGAAGGTGCCGGTGGCCGACCATGCGGGGTTGTTGCGGGGGCTTCGGGCGTGCAGGGCGACGTCGCCGGGGGAGGCCTTGTGGAAGTGCCAGACGACCAGCAGGTGGGAGAACTCCTCAAGGCCCTGGACGACCTCGGGAGGGAAATCGGGGTTCAGGCGAATGATCGCCGTGCCACTCCAGTGGTCGTCAGTGGGGTCGACGCGTCCGCCGACCACGACGCCGATGGGTTGGATCGTCAGAGATTGAGCCATGGTCGTCCTCGTCTCTTCGCCGTTGAGGTGATCAATGTACGCGGGCCAGGTAGGCGGCGGCCCGGGCGTCCAGCTCGGTGATGGCCGGGATCTTGCGGCGCCGGTAGGGGGAGAGCAGGGTGCGCATGTCGAGAGCCGCTTGCCGGCCCCGTCCGGAAGAGATGCCCTCCTCCAGCACGTCCAGAGCGGTGCTCCAGGTGGCGCACGCCTCTTCCACCCCGCCGTTCGCGATCTGCGTGGCGCCCAGGTATCCGAGCGTCACCACGTGCGTGCGCCGGAAGGCCTCTCCCCGGGTCCGTACGCTGCGCCTGAACTGGCGGATGGCTCCCCTGTGGTCGCCACAGTCCCGTAACGTGCACGCGGTCTCGTGGGCGAGGGAGGCTTCGCCGAAGAAGAACGTGCGCTGTGGTTCCTCGATGCCCTCGCTAGCCGATGCGAGGTCGTCTTCGGCCTTGAGCAGGGCCTTGGACGCGGACTGCTTGTCGCCGTTGGCGGCCAGGGCGCGGGCGTGGACGACGCCGAGCAGCGCCCGCTCACGCGGGGTTGCCGAGGCGTAGCGCTGGCCCTGCATGGAAGCGGTGGACAGTTCAAGACCCTGGGGGAAGAACCCGAGGTCGATGGCCTGATGCGCCATGGCGCGCAGGATGTGACCGGCCAGCGGCGGGTTTCCGGCGCGTGCGGTCAGCTTCAGGGCCAGGATGAGGTACCGCTGGGCCAAGGCGTGCTCGCCGTTGTCAAATCCCATCCACCCTGACAGATAGGCCAGCTCCGCGGCGGCGGAGAACATGTCGCGCCGTACCTGCTCGTTCGGGAACGTCCCCTGCAGGAAGGCGGCGACGTCCGACTGCAGGTACTGCACCAGCGCCTTTCTGCCGTGGCCGCCGCCGCGCCGCTGGTCGATCCGGGAGAAGGCAGCGGTGAGCTCCTGGACGGCTACCACGTCACCGCGTCCGACGCGCTGGGGCTTGGCCGGCACGGACGGTTGCCCGGCCATGGTCTCCCACCAGGCGTGGCCCGGGAGTGCGAGGGCAGCAACTGAGTACACCGCGCCACTCAGCAGGCTTCTGCGGTCCGCGTCCACGTCCGTTCTCCCCAGGTCTGTCAGCGTGGTCAATGGGTCGGTGTGCCACTCCAGCGCCTCCTCCGCCGGGGCGTGGGGCACTGCGAACCCGAGCTCCTCTGGCGTGACGGCACGCCTCAGGCGACGAGACAGCGCCTGGGACAAGATTACGGGTGCCACGCCGGACGGTTTTGTCCCCGCGACCCACATGCTGACATGGGATCGACCAATATGCGCATAGTCGAGCAGGTTGTTCTCCTGGGCGATGCGATTGAACGCGCTCGCCGCCTGCGCCCGTGACCAGCCCGCCTCCTGCAGGAGCGCGGCGAGCTGTTCATTTCGTTCGCGTGCCATGATGCGCCTCCGCATGCCAAGTAGTTTTGGCCACTTTGACCCAATTTGCTCGACCCGCTCTGCGGCAGGGCTGGTCATCGCTTCGTGCAGGTCACCGTAGTCGCCAGCATCGGCGGTCTCCAGGCGAATAGCCAGAAGCTATTTCCCTGCCTGAGTGGCCGGACGTAACCGCTGGCGATCTTTGATCACTTTGACCACCTCGCAAGCCTTGATCTCATACCCAGCGCGCTTCGATTGCGGTTCTCTGGAGGCGTCCACCTACGAAGCCGGTTGAAAGGCGAGGGGCTGAGCTGTGCAGGACTCCATCGCGACATCGGTCCGCCCGCGTTGCCGGGCATAACCGGTGGCGGCCGAAAAGCTGACCGGGAAATCCGTCAGTTCAGCAATAACCGGCAGATAACAGACAGGGAGCGCCGCATGACCGAGACGGTAGACATGTCCGAAGACTCCGAGCGGGCGGTGGAGATCCGTAACGCCCTCACGGACAAGCTTCGCGCCGACGGCATGATCACCTCTGAGGTCGTGGAGCGGGCCTTCCGCACGGTGCCGCGGCATCTGTTCGTCCCGGCGGGCACGTCGTTGGAGGTGGCCTACAACGCGGATGATTCGGTGGCGACCAAGACCGACGAGCACGGTGTGATCATCTCCTCGGTCAGCGCGCCGTTCATCCAGGCCCGGATGATCGAGCAGGCGCGGCTCGGCCCGGGTATGAGCGTGCTGGAGATCGGATCCGGCGGCTACAACGCGGCGCTGCTGGCCGAGGTCGTCGGCCCGACCGGCCGCGTGGTCAGCGTGGACATCGACCCGGAGGTGACGGAGCGGGCCCGCGCTCTGCTGGAGTCGACAGGGTACGGGGACGCGGTCACGGTCGTGCTGGGCGACGCCGAGCAGGGGGTGCCCGAGGCTGGGCCGTTCGACGCGATCATCGTGACGGTCGGGGCGTGGGACATCCCACCGGCTTGGCTGCGACAGTTGGGCGACAGCGGGACCCTCGTCGCGCCGCTGCTAATGAACGGCATCAGCCGTTCGATCGCCTTCCGCCGCGAGGCGGACCACCTGGTGAGCACCTCCGCGGAGGTGTGCGGGTTCGTCGCGATGCAGGGCGAGGGCGAGCATGCTGAGCGGGTCTTCCTGCTACCCGACGCGCACGGCCGGGCCGTCAAGCTGCGGTTCGATGACGGGGCTCCGGATGATCCGAGCCTGCTGGACGGGGTGCTGGCGACCGAGCGGACCGAGGTGTGGTCCGGCGTCACGATCAAAAGCGGGGTGTCGTTCGCCGACCTGCACCTGTGGTTCGCCGGCTTCCTGCCGGGTTTTTGCAAGCTGGCCGTGGACGAGGGGACCGACCTGGCCGACGAGCGCGGCAGCTGGTTCCCGTTCGGGGTCGTGCGTGGTGACTCCTTCGCCTACCTGGCCGTGCGCCGTGCGCTGGAGGGCGCGGGCGTGGAGTTCGGAGCGCGCGCCTACGGGATGCACGGCATCCAGGCCGCGACCGCGATGGTCGAGCAGATCCAGGCGTGGGACCGCCAAGCCCGCGGCGGTCCGGCCCCCACGTTCGCCTTCTGGCCGTCCGGCAGCGACCACACCCACCTTCCCCCAGGTACGGCGGTCTTCCCCAAGACCCACGGCCTGGCCACAACCTCCTGGCCCGCGCTGGGCTAAGCGCCACGCGGCCTGCGCGGGCCAGGTGCACCACCCTCACACCCACCCGAACAAAGGAGAGTGATCCGATGGCTCCATCGCTGACCCTTGACGCCCCCGAGACCCTGAACGTGGGGGACGTCACGGCGGATGAGGAGTTCGAGCTGGACATGCGCGTGGTGGAGGCCACCACCCCACTCGTGATCATGATGTGCGACACCAGTGACGGGTGCGGCAACAGCTGCAGCACCAGCGCGTGCGCCACCAGTTCCAACGACCCGGCCTGAACCAGCAGGCCTGAACGAGTCGGCCCAATCCCGTGCCGTCGGCGTCCGTGCCCTGCCGTGGACGCCTGCGGCACGGTCCCCTCACCCCGAGGAGGCGGATCACGTGAGCGTTCCCCCGCGCTATCGACACACCGGCCTGGTTATGGTGCGTGCGACGACCGACCCAGGTGACCTGGACGTGCCAGCGCACCTTGACCCGTCCGATCTGGCCGCGATCGAGTGCGAAGGCCGGGCCTGGCTTGCGAAGGCATGGTCCCGTGATGATGTCCGGGAGGCGCTGGCCGTGGCCAGCCCCGTCCTCGCGGCGCGCATCGACCACATCCTCGGCCCGCCTGACACCGACCTGCCCGCCACGGGTCACTTGCGCCGCGCGATCGTGTCGATGGCCTCCTACCTGCTGCGCTGGCAGCGACGCGCCACCCCGTTCGGGCTCTTCGCCGGGGTGACCACGGCCGGTGTCGGGCCCGCCATGGCGAAGATCGGCACCGGGCATCGCGCGCTGGCGCGTACGGATGCCGAATGGCTCACGATGCTGATCGATCAGCTTGAACGGCATCCGGAGCTGCGCTCCCGGCTGATGGTGGTGGCCGACAACGCGGGGGTCGTGCGGGACGGGCGCTTCATCGTGACCGCCCGCGCGGCACTGGGCGTCCGGACTCCCGGCCCGATGCGGGAGATCTCGGTACGGCACAGCCGGCCGGTGCGGTTCGCGCTGGCCGCAGCCGCGTCACCGATCCGGTTCGGGGTGCTGGCCGCCCAGTTGAGCGCCCGTTTCCCGGGCGCCGCACCGGAGACGATCCACACTCTGCTGCACGCTCTGGTCGACCAGGGCATTCTGATCACCAGCCTGCGTCCGCCGATGACGGCCGTCGACGGGCTGACCCACCTGATCGGCGCGCTCCACGCGGCGGACGGACACCGGATACCCGAGATCGCGACGCTGCTGCGCCGCCTTGAGGAGATCGGCGAGCAACTCGCCCGCCACAACAGCGAGCCCGACCCACGGCAGGCCGCGGTGATCCGTACCTCGGTGGCCGCGCGGATGACCGCGCTCGCCCCCGGGACCGGGCACGTGCTGGCCACCGACGTACGGCTCGACGGCCGGATCGACATTCCCGAGGGGGTGCTCCAGGAGGCCGCGCTTGCCGCCGGCGTGCTGCTGCGCCTGACCACGCAACCTTTCGGTTCCGCGGCCTGGATGGACTACCACCAGCGGTTCCGCGCCCGCTACGGCCCCGGCACCCTGGTGCCGGTCCGGGAACTGGTCGCCGACTCCGGGCTCGGCTACCCCGGCGGCTATCTCGGCGCGCCGCGTGCCCGGCCCGCCTGGCGGATGCTGACCCAGCGCGATGCCGCCCTGCTGTCGCTGATCCAGAAGGCCGTCCTGGACCGGGCCGAGGAGATTGAGCTGACCGAGGTCGACATCCAGGCGCTGGCCGTGGGCGAGTACGCCGACATCGTGCCCCCGCAGTGCATCGAGCTCGGCGTCACACTGCACGCCACCTCAACCGAGGCGGTCGACCGCGGCGAGTTCGAGCTGCGGGTCACCGCCACGCCCCGCGCGTACACCAGCATGGCCGGACGCTTCGCCTACCTGCTCGGCGACACCGACCGCGCCCGGCTGGCCGCGACCTACACCACTGCCGGCCATGACGGCGACGAAGACGCAGGCCAGGACGCCGTAGTGGTGCAGCTGTCGTTTCCGCCTCGTCGCCCGCACAACGAGAACGTGGTACGCGTCCCGCGGCTCGTCCCCGACGTGCTGTCCCTGTCGGAGCACCCTGCCGCAGGGTCTGAACGTCCTGGCATCGGTGTGATCAGCGTGGATGACCTGGCTGTCACCGCCGACGCCGAGCAGATGTACCTGGTTCAGCGCTCCACCGGCCGACGGGTGATCCCTCGGATCCCGCACGCGCTGGACACCTCCATCCAGAGCCCGCCGCTGGCACGGTTCCTCGCCGAGGTCGCCGACGCACGCAGCGCGGTCTTCGGACCCTTCGATCTCGGGGCCGCCCGCACCCTGCCGTACACCCCGCGTATCCGTTACCGCCGTACGGTGCTGGCCCCTGCCCGCTGGATCCTCACCCTGGATGACCTCCCGAGTGCTGCGGGCAGCGCTGAGTGGGATGCGGGGCTGGGGTCCTGGCGGCAGCGGTGGCGGGTGCCGGCGCGGGTCGTGCTGTGTGAGGGGGAGCTGCGCCTGCCGCTCGACCTGGACCAGCAACTGGACCGCACCCTGCTGCGGACGCGACTGGAGCGAGGCGGACGGATCGAACTGCACGAGGACGGCACGCCGGAGGATCAGGGATGGATCGGCCGCCCGGCTGAGCTGCTGATCCCAATGACCCTGATCGCCCCGCCGTCGCGCCGGCTCCCGGTGACCGCACCACCGGGTGCCGTCCTTCGACCGTGCGATTCGGCCATGGTGTACGCACAGCTGGTGGGCAATCCCGCGCGGTTCGATGAGATCCTGACCCGCCACCTGCCCGCCTTTATCGGCGACCTCGCCGGCATGGTCGAGCGCTGGTGGATACGACGGCATCGCGACCTGATCCGGCTCGAAGCCGATCAGCACCTCGCCGTATTCCTGCGCCTTACCGCTGTGGAACAGTACGGGCCCGTCGCGGCACGCTTGGCAGCCTTCGCCGCCAGACTCCAAGTCTGCGGTCTGCCCGCGCAGATCAGCTTGGCTTCCTACCCGGAGCATTCCGCCCGGTACGGCGAGGGCCCGGCGCTGACGCTGGTCGAGCAGGTGTTCGCCGCCGACACCCCAGCGGCCATCGCACAGCTCGCCATGGCCGAGGCTGCCGATATTCCCGCCCAGGCTCTGGCCGCCGCGTCGATGGCACAACTGGCCGCATCGTTCGCCCCGAGCGCGGAGTCCGGATGCCGGGCGCTGCTCGGGTGCCTGAAACAGGAGACCGGGACGCTGGATCGCACCCTCCGCGACCACGCGCTCCACCTGGCCGACCCCGCCGGTGACTTCCACGCGCTGCGCTCCCTGCCGGGCGGCGAGGCGGTGGCCGCCGCATGGCAAGCCCGGGATATCGCCCTGGCCGCCTACCACCGAGCTCTCGCCGAGCAGCGTGACCCCGTCACGGTGCTGCCCGCTCTGCTGCACGAGCACCACGTACGGGCCCTCGGCGTCGACCCGGCCTTCGAGAAGACGACCGGCCGCCTCGCCCGTGCGGCGGCGCTACGCCACCTGGCCCTGGTAGGTGCCCTGTGAGCACCAGCACGGCGACGCTCACCGCCGAGGAAGCGACGCGTCAATCCCTGGCCACGGGTACGGCCGGGGCTGCGCTCCTCCACATCGAGAAAGCCCTGACCGGCTCGGCGGGCTGGGGGAGTGCGCACGCGCACATCCGGAAGGTGGTGGCCGGGCCGATCGACGCCGGCGCGCACGCCGGGCTGTACTACGGGGCACCGGCCATCGGTTTCCTGCTGCACGCCGCCAGCGTGGCCGGTCGTTCCCGCTACCGCTCGGCCGCCACGGCTTTGGACGCATCCGTGCTACGGCTGGCCCACCGGCGCCTGGCTGCGGCGGTAGCCCGGATGGAGCGCGGCGAGAGTGCCGCGTTCGGCGAGTACGACCTGTTCTACGGGCTGACGGGCATCGGTGCGCTGCTGCTGCGCCGCATGCCGGGCAGCGACACGCTCGCCGACATCTTGTGCTATCTGATCCGCTTGTCCCGTCCGCGTGATGAGGATGGGCTTGAGCTGCCGGGATGGTGGGTGGACCACGACCCGGACCCGATCCTGCCGACCCCCGGAGGGCACACGAACTTCGGGGTCGCGCACGGCGCGGCAGGGCTGCTCGCTTTGCTTGGTCTGGCCGCCTCACGCGGCTGTGTGGTTGACGGCCAGCGCGAGGCGATCAAGGACCTGTGCGCCTGGTTCGACCGCTGGCAGCAGCACTCGCCGGAGGGCCCGTGGTGGCCGCAGTGGGTCACCCGAGAGGAACTGCGCACGGGCCGCCTGGCCTGCACCAGCCCCGTTAGGCCGTCCTGGTGCTACGGCGCGGTCGGGATCTCCCGCGCCCTGCAACTCGCGGGCATCGCCACCGGTGACCCGCGGCGACGGATGGCCGCGGAGGACGCCATGGCCGCCTGCCTGACCGATCGGCAGCTCGACCGGATCACCGAGGCGGGACTGTGCCACGGAATGGCCGGGGTGTATCAGACCGCCTACCGCGCCGCTCTCGACGCGCACAACCCCGCCATCGGGCAGCGACTCCCCGCGGTCGCCGAGGCGCTGACCCGGCAGGCCGCGGCCCAGCACTGCAAGACAGGCCAGCACAGCAAGACGGCCCAGGACGGCAGAGCCGGCCAGAGCGGACTGCTGACCGGAGACGCCGGGGTGGCGCTGGCACTGGAAACCATGCGGCAATCCACGCCGCCACGCTCGGGATGGGACGCATGCCTACTGATCACCTGACCACTACCTCTTGCCCGGCCTCGCCGTACCAGGCAGCATCCGCCGTGCTCGCCGTGCTCGCCGGCTCCGACCTTGAGACCACCGCGGCCGACAGCGGCATGGAGCCCGCCGACCTCCACGACGCTCTCCAGGCGTATCAAGCCACCGGACTCGCCGCGCTGGAACAGCGCGCGGAAAAGCAGTGGTACCAGGTACGCGTCCAATTCCCCGAGTGGAACACCGCAGAGGCGGGCGCCGCGACATGGCTCGGGCCGCGACTGGACCAGCTCGAAGCCGACGGAGCCGTGATCGGCTGGTGGTTCCTGCGCAAGCACCCATGCTGGCGGCTGCGCCTACGCGCAGCGGACACCGCGGCAGTGGACCACGTACTGGACGAGCTGACCACAGCCGGGGCGCTCTCCCGATGGTGGCCGACGGTATACGAGCCGGAGACCGCAGCCTTCGGCGGACCCGTCGGGATGCACGCTGCCCATGACCTGTTCTGCGCCGACAGCCGCGGCGTCCTCGATTACGCGCGTCGAGACGCCCCGGGTCTCGGCCGTCGCGAACTGTCCCTCCTGCTGATCAATGCTCTCCTGCACGCGGCGGGGCTGGACGGGTTCGAACGCGGCGACGTCTTCACCCGGGTGGCCCACCTGCGTCCCGCACCCTCCGACGCCGATGCCGTGCACATCGACGCGCTGGCAGGGAACATGCGCACCCTGCTGGCCGTAGCCGCGCAGTCGGGCAGCGCGCTGTTCGCCCCCGGTGGGCCGGCCGCGTTCGCCGCACCCTGGCTGGCGGCGTTCACGGCAACCGGCCGCCGACTCGGCGAGGCGGCGGCACAGGGCAGGCTTGAGCGCGGGCTGCGCGCCATCCTCACCCACGTCCTGATCTTCCACTGGAACCGGCTCGGCCTGTCGGCCACCACTCAGGCAATCCTCGCCCGCGCAGCCGGCACAGCCCTCCTGCCTCGGAGCTGACCATGGACACCATCACGCTGAACGCTGCCGTGCGCCGCTTCCCGCTCCTCGGCCGCCCTCGGCCCGCCTGTCCGTCCCTCCCCGAACGGATTACCGAGATCGCCGAGATCGCCCAAACCGCCGAGTGCCAAGGCTCCGAGGGCATGGCCGAAGCCGCGCACGCTCTGAACAAGGCCGCGCTGCTGGCCAGCGACTGCGGCATGGCCGACTACGCCCGCGACCTGTGCTGGCGGCACATCGACGTCTACCGCACGGCCGGAGCACCTCTCACCGTGCTCCAGGCCAGGTACATGCTCGAACCCGTCATCAACCTCGCCCGGCTCCAGATCCGCGCCGACGCCGGACAGCAGGCCCTACGGCTGCTCGGCGCGGTGTACCAGGCCGTCACCGTCGGCGCCGATCTGCTCGTCGACGGGAACACGCTGCCGCTGGCCAACCTCATCGGCACCCGGCAGGAGCACCACAAACTCCGCGAGTGGGTCTGGCTGCAATATCTCGGGGATGGGATCCGCGCCCTGACCCTCGCCGGCCGATGGGATGACGCGGTCGCCCATGCCAGGACGAACAAGGGGATCGGCCTGCACCTTATGGAGGGACGGCAAGTCGTGATCATCGCCCACCTGCTCCATGGAGAACTGCCGCTGGCCCGGGCGGTCCTCGCGGACAGCACACCCACCCAACCGTGGGAGCGACAGGTCGCCTCCTGCCTGAACGTGATCTGCGCCGACCTGAACAGAGCATCGGCGGGTCAGGGAATCGCGGCGATGCTCGAACGCTTCGCCGAGCACACGCCGATGGCCGGCTACGCGGTCTTCCGGGTACGGCTCGGGCTCACCGTGGTCACCCTCGCCAGCGCCACCGAACCGAATGCGGCTGCGCACGTGCTCGCCCAGGTCGCTGCTGAAGCCATCGAGGCCGGCGACGGATACGCCGCCCGCGACGTGCTCGGCTACCGCAGCACGCTGACAGGACTGACGGGTGAGCACCGCGAGGCGCTGTCCGCGCTGGTGACCGGCTCTGGTCTGGGGTCCAGGACGCTGCCGGAGCCCCTGCTTGATTCGCTGGAGAACTCGGTGAAGGTCGCCGAAGAGACACTGACTGTTTCGACCTGTCCCGGGCGGCTTGATCGCTTCGTTACGGATGGAGGAAACGTGTCATGAGCAAGCCGAGAAACACCCTGCTGGGCGTGGGCGTTCGCAGCGGGCTGGAGGCGGAGTACCAGGCGCGCGCAGCGGTGGTCTACGTCCGTGACCCGGATGACGAGGACCAGGCGTCGGTGCGAGTGAGCCCGGCGCGGTGGAGCCGGTTCGTCGCCTCCGTCAAGGTGGGCCAGTTCGTCCCGCAGCAGGAAGGCGACGTGGTCACGATCACGATCGGCGATCTGTCGCACACCGGGGTGGTGCAGCGCCCGAGTTTCGTGACGACCAGTCGGCACACCTGGGAGGTCTTCGTAAAGGCCGTGAAGAATCGTGAATTCGATCAACTTGGCATCCAATGATCTTGGGGGGTCTGTTGGCCGCGATGCGGGACGTTGATGACGTGCCGGAACTGACGGCTGATGACCTGCGGGACATGTGTCAGACGCTCGTGTGTCTGCAGGAGGCCGTCGCCGGGGTGGTGGTGTGCGAGAACCGGTGTCCGCAAGGGCTGGTCACGGCCGGCCGCTCCAAGGCGTACCAACTCGCCCGTGACGGCGAGTTCCCCGTCCGCATCATCCGCATCGGCGACCTCTACCGGGTCTGCACTGCCGACCTCATGAAGGTTCTCGGGGTGGACACGGGCGGACGAGCGATCTGAAATCGGGGGCGTGTCCATGCCTTTCGGCTTGGGTGCGCTCCTTGGGTGTCTTGTCAGCGGTTAGCTGGCATCCGCTCTCTGACCGCGTATTCGCTGGCGCTACGGCACGAGCTTAAGCTCTGGCCGGTGATCCGGTAGGCCGATGAGTTCCCTAACGCGGGAAATCGGCCAGGCTAGCTCTTGCGCAAGCGCTGAAGCGGTGAGGTCGGTGGCGGTCGTCGCTAGTTCAAAAGCTTGGGCGAGCAGTACGGGTTGCTCACCTGGATATCCGGAGACAGGTTCGTTGTTGAAGCCAGGTTGTCCACGGAGCACGTTCAGTCTCTGGTAAGCGCGGCTGGCTGCAGAGTCCGAAAGCAGGCCGATTTCCCGGCACCTGTACAGCAACGACTCGACGGAAACTCCCCAGACCTGCCGGAGTTGCGCAAGACGCCTGAGGTCGACCCTTACAGGTAGGTCAGTGAGGATGCTGTCACGAGGAGTGAGGAACTCCGCAGCGAAGGCATCGGCTTCGCGTTCCTGCTGCGTGTCTCCCGCGGCAGTGTCGCCGTGAAGAACGAGGTGGCCCAGCTCATGAGCCGCTGTGAACCGGTGGCGGTAGATGTCATTGAACCGGTTCGGCGTCAACACCACGATCGGGCGGGGCAGGCTGGAGGTGGAGAAAGCATCCACGGTCACGGCATCTTCGTCTGCTTTGGGGAACGTGACAATGATCCCTCTGGACTCCATGCGGCGCACCAAGTGACTGATCGGACCGTTGCCGAGCCCCCAATGAGCACGCAATGCCTGAGCGGCGCTGACTGGATCACGGGGCAAGGCACTGCCTGGGTGGACTTCCCCTCCAGAGAACCCGGGGAGGTCGATGAAGGGCAGCTGAACTCGCTTTTCCAGTGCGTATGTGAGTTCCCAGACTTGCTCGACGAACGCCACCGCTTTGGCTCGCTGGTAGGCGCGGGTGGAACGGAGGCTGCGGAAGTGTGCCATCGAGCCGTCCAGCTTGCCGTGCGGGCGGCCAGGGAGGAAGAAGGCCGCGGGGACGGCAAGTACCTCGGAGATGAGGGGTATCAGGTCGGGGCGTGGTCTGGTCACGCCTGCCTCGTACTGGCCGACCGCTGCCGGGGAGACTCCGATGCGTTCGGCTACTTCCTTCTTGGTTAGTGCGGCCAGTTGGCGTGCCTGGGTTAGCCGCGTTCCGTCGAAAACTTCGGCTACAGCCTGTGGGCTTGGCGTCCGCCCTGTGGAAGTGTCGAAGCCTTGTAGGAGGCGGAGTTGCTTACTGTCCTTCATTGTTGGCTGTGTCCGGGGTGAGTGTCTGGGCTTCGCTTACCGGCGGGTACGATTCCGCGTGTTTCCGCTCGACTGGAGAACGAGGGGTCAACGACGGGGACGGCATCGCGCCCTGGTCGAACGCGGGAGCGTCCGATGGCGCAATCGGGCCTGCAAGAGAACCAGGGAGCCGGCCGCCTGGTGGAAGACCCTTGGCGAGCGGAATTTCCTCGCAGTGGTGCCAGCGCAGGTAGCCCGCTCTGTCGAGTAGTTCGGCCTCGCCCCACCATGCGTCCAGTAGGCCGGCCTTGGCGTTGCAGGCATAACCGACCAGTACCAGCTTGGTTCCCTCAGGCAGGTGAGAAAGCGCATCGGCAACGGGTGCTGCTGTCTGGTTGGAGGCTTCGGCATCGTCGAGGACGTCGAGGGCGAGCTGCTGGAGGGTCGGTTCGGGGCCGAATCGGCCGAAGAGTGCCTGGATCAGCGCCGAGGGCTTGTCATCGCTGATGCGAGCGTCCATCACGTTGACCGAACGGTCTTTGGCATAGCGGAAGGGGAACAGCAGCTTGCCGCTCAGCACGACGAGCTCGTGCTGAGAACCGATGGGCCTGACGATCTGCACGTCGCTCATGTCTTCGAAGGTTCTGGCGAGAGCCTCGAACTTCCGAGACATGAGCGTGAACCCGAATGGGTGAAGATGCCCGGTCTGCGCCACTTTCTGTGCGTCCTGGGCGTTCTCCATCGCGACCTGGAGGGCCTCGGCGACGCCCTGACGTACCAGAGCGGCACGTGTACCGAACGTGTCTCGGGCCCAGTTCGACAGCGGTGGCTCGACCGACATCGACTACCTCCAACGCGCTTTGCCTAGCAGCCGCCGATGGCCGGAGGCGCTTCATTTTCCAACACCATAATCCCATCAACGCTTCATGGGGCAACTTCCGGCGCTTTTGGTGCTGCTGCGTAGAGCGGCCCTAAGAGCCCAGGGCCTGCAAGACCGTGCAGGCGGGGGCGGGGGTCCTGGCCGGGCTAGGGGAGGGCCGATCGCTCGCTGGACCTCGGGTTCCGAGGTTCAAGCGGGTGCCGGGGCGGGTGATTTTTAGGGTTGCCTGGGGTTGCTAACGGTTACTTGATCGGGTTCAAACCACTAACGCCATGCTAACGAACGATCAAGGGCCTGATCACTGTCTCCAGTGATCAGGCCCTTGACCTGTGGTTTCCGAGTCGGGGTGGCGGGATTTGAACCCACGACCTCTTCGTCCCGAACGAAGCGCGCTGCCAAGCTGCGCTACACCCCGGTGGACCAAAGCGTTTCCGCCCTGTGCCTCGGCAAGTCTAGCGGACTTTGCGGATGGATGTGCCATCAGGCGCGACCGGGCGGCGTGGCACCAGGGTGAGCAGGGTCGCCTCGGGCGGGCACGAGAAGCGCACCGGGGCGTACGGCGAGGTGCCGAGGCCGGCGGAGACGTGCAGCCACGCGGCCTCGTGTCGGCTCAGCCCCTTCACCCGGGCCCGGTCGATGCCGCAGTTCGTCACGAGGGCGCCGTAGAACGGGATGCAGAGCTGGCCGCCGTGCGTGTGGCCGGCGAGCAGCAGCTGATATCCGTCCTCGGCGAAGCGTGACATGTTACGGGGCTCGGGTGAGTGCATGATGCCCAGCCGCAGGTCGGCGTCGACGGGTGCCGGGCCCGCGATCGTGTCGTAGCGGTCGCGGTCGATGTGGGAGTCATGGATGCCGCCCACATGGATGTCGAGATCGGCGACCTTCAGGCGGGCGGTGGCGTTGTTCATGTCCAGCCAGCCCCCCGCCGTCATCGCGGCTCCGAGCTCCTCCCACGGCAGGTTCGGCACCTTCTGGCGCACTTCCCCCTTCGACGTACGCCACAGGTAGCGGGCGGGGTTCTTCGGCTTCGGCGCGTAGAGGTCGTTCGACCCGTAGACGAACATGCCGGGCCGGTCGAGCAGGGGGGCCACGGCGTGCAGGTACGGCTCGATCGCGTCGGGGTGGGCCAGCGTGTCGCCGGTGTTGACCACGAGGTCGGGATTGAGCGCGGCGAGCGACCGCACCCACCTGAGCAGTCTGGTACGGCCGGGCGTGAGATGGAGGTCGGAGATGTGCAGGATCCGGATCGGACGCTGGCCGCGCGCGAGCACGGGCACGTCGAACCGGCGCAGCCGGAACCAGTTCCGTTCCACGACGGAGGCATAGCCGAGGCCGGCGATGCCGAGACCGAGGAGGGACAGCGGAACAGTGGCGGCTTTTCTCACACAGTCATCATGCCCGACGCCCGCTCCTCCTCCGGCTAACCTGGCGAGAATCGCACCGGCGGCACGGCAAGATGGATCGCATGAGTGCGTTGAAGGACAAGCTGAAGGGCGACCTCACGGCCTCGATGAAGGCCCGGGACGAGGTGCGCCTCCGCACGATCCGGATGGCCCTTGCCGCCATAAACATGGAGGAGGTCTCGGGCAAGGAGGCCCGCGAACTCTCCGACGACGAGGTCATCAAGGTGCTGACCCGCGAGGCGAAGAAGCGTCGTGAGGCGGCCGAGGCCTTCGCTGACGCCGGACGGGCGGAGAAGGCACAGGCGGAGCTGGACGAGCAGGCCGTGCTGGAGGACTACCTTCCCGCTCAGCTTTCCGACGAGGAGCTGAACCGGCTCGTGGAGGAGGCGATCGCGGAGAGCGGCGCCGCCGGTCCCAAGGCGATGGGCCAGGTCATGAAGGTCCTCACTCCGAAGGTCGCCGGACGGGCGGAGGGCGGCCGCGTCGCCCAGGCGGTCCGCGCCCGCCTAACCGCCTGAACCGCCTAACCGCCTGAACCGCCTAACCGCCTGAACCGCCTAACCGCCTGGACGGCCTTACCTCCTGACGTGCCGACGGGCCCTCTCCCCGGCCTCCGGCCGAGGGAGGGCCCGCGGCCCGCGAGACCCTTTACGCGATCAGTCGCCGAAGGGCGAGCCGTCAGGGGTGTAGATGTCGATCGGGCCGTCGCCGGGACCACGACCGCGGTCGTGGCCGTCGTCGTCTCCGTGGCCGGGCCGGTGTTCCTTCTTCGGCTTGGGCGCACACGACTGGGTGCAGCCGCCGAACCTCGACATGTCCGGCTTGACGAAGTCCGTGGCCGGGACGCCCTTGAGCGCGGCCAGGAACGTCTCCTTCCAGATCGGGCCGGGGATCGACGCCCCGAAGACCGAGCCGTACTGCCGTCCGCCGATCACGCGGCCGCTGAGCGGGTAGCGGACCGGTCCGCGGGGGTCGCCGAGGCTGACCGCGCCGGCCAGGTCCGGCGTGTATCCGGCGAACCACACGGTCCGCGACACGTCGCCGGTTCCGGTCTTGCCCGCCGCGTCCCGGCCGATGCCGCCGACTCCGGTCATCGTTCCCCTGGTGAACACGCCCTCGAGGATGTTGCTGGTCGCGTCGGCGATCTCCGGCTCGAGCACCTGCTTGCACTTGGGCTTGAACGAGGTGGCCTTGCCGAACCGGTCGACGATCTCGGTGATCGCCATCGGCGCGCAGAACTTGCCGCGCGCCCCGAGCGCCGCGTATGCGGAGGCGAGAGTCACCGGGTCCAGTTCGTTGGCGCCGAGGGTGAAGGTCTGGACTTCGTGGAGCGGTTGGCCGTCGGAGCGCTTGATGCCGAGGTCCTTGGCCGTCTTGACCACGTCACAGAGGCCGACCTTCCGTTCGAGCGTGAGGAAGAACGTGTTCACCGAACCCCACGTGCCGGTCTGCAGGCTCTTGAACCCGCCGCCGCCCTCGGCGTTGTGCAGGACCGCGCTCGGCTCGCCGACGTTCTGACCCTTGCAGTTCTTGAAGTCGGAGTAGGCGTTGGCCGCGAAGGTGCCGCCCACGCTGAAGCCGTCGCCGAACTTCATGCCCTCCTTGAGGGCGGTGACCAGGGTGAACACCTTCATGGTCGATCCGGCCTGGAAGCCGGTGCCGCCGCCGTGCAGGGAGTCGGCGACCACGTTGATCGACATTTCGTTCTTCTTGCGGTTCGTCCCGAACTTCCGGCTGGCCGCCATCGCCTTGATCGCGCCGGTGCCGGGTTCGACCAGGGCCTCGGAGGCGACCGGCTTGTCGGACGGGTGGACGTACTTCCTGATCGCCTTCTCGGCGGCCTTCTGCATCTTCCGGTCGAGGGTGGTCCTGATGGTGAGGCCGCCCCGGGCGAGGAACTGCTCCCGCGCCTTCTGCGTCTTGCCGAACTGCGTGTCGTGCAGGATCTCGTTGCGCACGTACAGGCAGAAGTAGGGGAACTCGCTCTCCTCGCAGCCGCCGGGGATCGGCTTGTCCTTGTAGCCCAGCTTCTTCGCCTTGGCCTCCGCGGCCTCCTGCTTAGTGATGATGTCCAGTTCGGCCATCCGGTCGAGGACGACGTTGCGCCGGGCGATGAGGCGGTCGCGGAACGACTTGCCCCGGTTGGGGTCGGTGGCGTTGGGATCCTGTACGGCTCCGGCCAGCGTCGCCGCCTCGGAGAGGGTCAACTGGGAGGCGTGCTTGCCGAAGAAGCGCTTGGACGCGGCCTCGACGCCGTAGGCGCTGGCGCCGAAGTACGCGATGTTGAGGTACCGGTTGAGGATCTCGTCCTTGGAGTACTTCTGCTCGATCGCGATCGCGTACCGGATCTCGTTGAGCTTGCGGCCGACTGTCGGGGCGACCGCGGCCGCCTTCTCCTCGTCGGTCTCGGCCTTGTTGTACAGGACCTGCTTGACGTACTGCTGGGTGATGGAGGAGCCGCCCTGGGTGACCCCGCCGGTCGTGAAGTTCTTGACCATGGCTCGGGTCGTGCCCTCGATGTCCAGCGGGCCGTGCTTGTAGAAGCGGAAGTCCTCGATGGCCACGATGGCCTCTCGCATGATCGGCGCGATCTTGTCCAGGGTGACGGACTCCCGGTTCTCGTAGTAGAACTGGGCGATCGGCTTGCCGTCCGAGTCGAGCAGGGTGGTCTTCTCGGGCAGCGGAGGCTCGTCGAGCTTCTCCGGCCCGATGTGCAGAGCGTCGATGCCGGACTTGGCCGTCATGCCGGCCCCGCCGACGGCGGGCAACGCGATCGCGGCCGTCAGCACGCCCGCCACCGCGGCTGCGGCGGCGAGTTTGAGGACGTTGCCTGCGGCGGACCCTACGCCTTTACCTTGAGCTTGCACGGGTCCAAGCCTACGTCGAAGTCAAGCGTCTCCCGGCATCGGCTCAACGGACGTCCACCACACTTTCACTGGGGGACTAGTCATTCCCGGCCACATGGCCTGACTTGACCATGTGGGAATTTGGTCCCCCCGGGGACTGTCGGCTCAATCGTCTCGTTGCGTACGTTCTCCTCTGCGGCAACTGCAAACCAGGAGGCTCGACGCCCGCGCCCGTCGGCCGAAACGACGACTGACCACCTAAGGGGAGTGGGGTCGAACATGTGGATCACGGATTGGACCTCCCGTGCTGCCTGCCGAGGAGTGGATCCTGACGCGCTCTTCGTGCAAGGCGCCGCTCAGAACCGCGCGAAGATGATCTGCCGGGGATGCCCTGTCCGTACGGAGTGCCTCGCCGACGCGCTGGACCACCGCATCGAGTTCGGCGTCTGGGGCGGGATGACGGAACGGGAACGCCGCGCGCTGCTGAGGCGCCGGCCTGAGGTGACTTCCTGGCGCGAACTGCTCGAGGCGGCCAAGGAAGAGTACGAGCGAGCCAACGAACTCATCGCCGGCTGACCCGCCGCGATCGGGCCGGACAGCCGAGAAGGCCGAACAGGCCGCGCGGTTCGCGCCCGATCAGTTCGATGACAGAAGCTGCCCGATCTGGCGGAGACCCGCCAGATCGTGCACGTCCTCCGGCATCGCGGGAACCCGGGTCACCGGGACCATCGGGTGGGCCGAGGTGAAGTGCTCCTGCTCCCGCTCCTCGCGGGCGGCGAGCTGCATCCGTCCCGCGTGCAGTCGCAGCACGGCAGAGGTCAGCGCATGCTCGCCTCTGGCTTCCAGCTCTTCGGCCGCCGCGCAGCTGCGGGCCGCCGACAGCGAGGCCGCCGACGTGCGGTGCACCCGGTTGACGACCAACCCGGCGAGCGGCATGCCCTCCTCGGCCAGTCGTTCCACGAAGTAGGACGCCTCGCGCATCGCGTCGCGCTCCGGCGCGGCCACCACCAGGAAGGCCGTGCCCGGTGCCTGCAGCAGCCGGTACGTCTGCTCGGCTCGCTGGCGGAAGCCGCCGAAGACGGCGTCGAGCGCGGACACGAACATCTGGATGTCCTTGAGCACCTGGGCCCCCAGGACCTTGGTCAATATTCCGGCGACCATGCCGAAGCCCGCGTTGAGCAGTTTGAACGCGCTGCGGCCGCCGACCTTGGCCGGGGCCATGAGGATGCGGATCAGCCGCCCGTCGAGAAACCGGCCGAGCCTTTCGGGAGCGTCGAGGAAGTCGAGCGCCGACCGCGAGGGCGGCGTGTCCACCACGATCAGATCCCAGTCGCCGGAGCGGCGGAGCTGGCCGAGCTTCTCCATCGCCATGTATTCCTGAGTGCCGGAGAAGCTGGATGACAGCGACTGATAAAAGGGATTTGTCAGGATCTGCTGGGCCCGTTCGGGGTCGGCGTGCGCCTCGATGATCTCATCGAAGGTCCGCTTCATGTCGAGCATCATCGCGTGCAGCTCACCCCCTTCCCGGCCGGCACCGTCCAGATCGCAGCCGTCGACCCGGCGCGGGGTGTTGTCGAGCTCGCTGAGGCCCATGGCCTGGGCCAGCCGCTTGGCGGGGTCCACCGTCAGCACGACCACGGATCGCCCGCGCTCGGCGGCCCGAAGCCCCAGAGCCGCCGCCGTCGTGGTCTTGCCGACGCCGCCCGCCCCGCAGCACACGATGATCCGGGTGCCGGAATCATCCAGAATCGCGTCGATGTCCAGCGACGGAGCCGTCCTGGTCACAGCCCAACCTCTCCCATGCGCCCGCTCTCATGAGCACTCATGCCGCGCCCCGCGTGCGCAGGGCGTCGGCGAGCTCGTACAGCCCGGCCAGGTCGGCCCCGTCGGGCAGCAGCGGCAGGTCGTAGCACGGCGTCCCGACGGAGGCGAGCGTCCGACGCTCGCGGTTCTCCAACTCGACGCGCTGGGCGTGCTCGGCGATCTCCCTGGCCAGGGCCTCGGCCAGCGGCCCGGCGTCGCGTTCCGCCAGCCCGGTCGCCTTCAGCCCGACCGCGAGCTCCGCCGTGTCGAACCGCTTGTGGAAGGCGGCCTCCAGCACCGGGTCGGGCAGGCCCGCGGGCCGGACCATGTTGATGAAGATCCCGCCCACCGGCAGCTTGGTCTCGCGCAGTTCGGCGATGCCGTCGAGGGTCTCCTGGACCGGCATCTCCTCTAATAACGTCACGAAGTGCACCGCGGTCTCCGGCGAGGTGAAGACGCCCCGCACCAGGTCGGCGTGGTGACGGATGGGACCGACCCTGGCCAGCCCCGCGACCTCCTGGGTGACGTTGAGGAAGCGCACGATCCGTCCGGTCGGCGGCGCGTCCATCACCACGGCGTCGTACACCCGCCTGCCGGTCCGGGGATCGCGTCGCCGTACGGCCTCGCTGGTCTTGCCGGTGACCAGGACGTCGCGCAGGCCGGGCGCGATGGTCGTGGCGAAGTCGACCACGCCGATCCGGGTCAGCGCCTTGCCCATGCGCTTCATGCCGTAGAACATCTCGAGGTAGTCGAGCATGGCCGCTTCGGGATCGATCGCCAGCGCGTAGACGTCCCCGCCGTCCGGAGCCACCGCGATCTTCCGCTCCTCGTACGGCAGCGGCGGCAGATCGAAGACCTGGGCGATGCCCTGACGGCCCTCCACCTCCACCAGCAGGACCTTGCGCCCCCCGGCGGCCAGGGCGAGCGCGAACGCGGCCGCGATGGTGGTCTTACCCGTCCCGCCCTTCCCGCTCACGACGTGCAGTCGCACGCCGTCCCAGTCGGTGTCCCGAGCGTCCCGAGTGCCCATGCTTGGAAGGCTACCCAAGCGTCATGCGGAGATTCGCGGCGGTCACCGCCGTACGTGTCAAGGCGCGGGTTGCGGTACGGCCCGGCCCCCGATTGGGTATGGAGTGCCTTACTACCACCACCGCTCATCCGGCATTCGGCATTCGGTGAAGGAGGTACCGGCCATGGAGTCGGTGCTGTCAGCGTTAATCGTCATCCTGGGCGTCGCCCTGCTCGTCGCCGTGGCCCGTGGCGTACGCGTGGTCCAGCAGTACGAGACGGGCATCGTCTTCCGGCTCGGCCGGATCCAGTCCAACGTACGCGGCCCCGGCCTGCACCTGATCGTGCCGATCGTCGATCGGATGCAGAAGGTGAACATGCAGATCGTCGCGATGGGGGTGCCGGCGCAGGACGGCATCACCCGTGACAACGTCTCGGTCCGGGTCGACGCGGTGGTCTACTTCCGCGTGATCGACCCGATCAAAGCGGTCGTCAACGTGCAGAACTACCTGTTCGCCGTTTCGCAGGTGGCCCAGACGTCGCTGCGTTCGGTGATCGGCCAGTCTGAGCTCGACCATCTCCTGTCCGACCGCGACGCGCTCAACGCCAGGCTCAGGGCGGTGATCGACGAGCCGACCGAGGGCCCGTGGGGCATCCGCATCGAACGGGTGGAGATCAAGGATGTGGCGCTGCCGGAAGGCATGAAGCGCTCGATGTCGCGCCAGGCCGAGGCCGAGCGGGAGCGGCGGGCCCGCATCATCACCGCCGACGGCGAGTTCCAGGCATCCAAGCGGCTCGCCGCCGCGGCGCGGCAGATGTCGTCCGATCCGGCCGCGCTGCAGCTGCGCATGCTGCAGACGGTGGTGGAGGTGGCCGCCGAGAAGAACAGCACACTCGTCATGCCGCTGCCCGTCGAGATGCTGCGTTTCTTCGACCGGCTGGCCGCCGCCCCGGCGGGCGCGACCCCGTCGGCCGCCGCGGACTCCACTGTCGACTCCACCGGCGACGGGTCGACACCGCAGGAGCAGGAGCAGGAGCCGGAGCCGGTGGAGGAGGCGATCCAGGAGCTTCCCTCCATCGAGTCGCCGGACATCTCGCTCGCCGGCCCGCGGATCGAGCCGCCCGCGTGGCACCGTACGGCCGACGGCGGAGGGGCGTGATCCCACCCACGCAAATTCCTCGCAGGCTCGGAATTCCGCGGGGCCCGCGCTCGATACTCTTGGCCCCATGACCAAATGGGAGTACGTCACGGTGCCGCTGCTCGTGCACGCCACGAAGCAGATATTGGATAACTGGGGTGAGGACGGCTGGGAGCTGGTCTCGGTCATCCCCGGTCCCAACCCTGAGCAGCTGGTCGCCTACATGAAGCGGGCCAAGTCATGAGCGCGCCGACCCCGGAAGAGCGCCTCGCCGAGCTCGGGCTGACCCTGCCCGAGGTCGCGACCCCGCTGGCCGCGTACGTGCCCGCGCTGAGGACGGGCGACTACGTGTACACCTCCGGCCAGCTTCCCGTGGTCGACGGCAAGCTCGCCGTCACCGGCAAGGTCGGGGCCGAGGTCTCGGCCGAGGACGCCAAGGAACTGGCCCGCATCTGCGCGCTCAACGCGCTGGCGGCCGTGAAGTCCGTGGTCGGCGACCTGTCCAAGGTCGTACGGATCGTGAAGGTCGTCGGCTTCGTGGCGAGCGCACCCGACTTCACCGGGCAGCCGGTGGTCGTGAACGGCGCGAGCGAACTGCTCGGAGAAGTCCTCGGTGACGCGGGCCGGCACGCGAGAAGCGCGGTGGGGGTGGCCTCCCTGCCCCTCGACGCCTCCGTCGAGGTGGAGGTCATCGCCGAGGTCCGCTGACCCGGACGGGCTGGACTTCACGGACTTCCACCTTCAGGGTTCGAGAGGGGGCGCGGGCGGGACTGGCATTGCGTCAGTCGGGACATATGCGGAAATATCGGGACGGTTAACCGAATCTCGTTCTGCTGGGAGATGGGGACCGTATGAGGATCCCGCTGCCGGGCGAGCTCGGGGAGCGGGCTCGCGATGTCCTCGCCGGCCGTGTCGCCCCCGTCCGCGCCCGTGACGCCGCCACCGTCGTCCTGCTCCGCGACGCCCCCCTGGAGGCGTACCTGCTGCGCCGCACGGCGACGATGGCCTTCGCCGCGGGGGCGTACGTGTTCCCCGGGGGCTCGGTGGACCCCCGCGACTCCGATCACGCCGTGGCGTGGGCGGGGCCCGCACCGGCCGAGTGGGGAGAGATCCTCCGCGCCGACGAGGCCGTGGCCCGCGGCCTGGTGTGCGCCGCCGTACGGGAGACCTTCGAGGAGTCCGGGGTCCTGCTCGCCGGGCCCGACGCCGCGACGGTCGTGGCCGACACGACCGGGGACGACTGGGAGGCCGACCGCCTGGCCTTGATCGGGCGGACGCTCTCGTTCGCCGAGTTCCTCGACCGCCGCGGGCTCGTGCTCAGGTCCGACCTGCTCAAGGCGTGGGCGCACTGGATCACCCCGGAGATCGAGCCCAGGCGGTACGACACGCGGTTCTTCGTGGCGGCGCTCCCGCCCGGCCAGCGGACCCGTGACGTGGGCGGCGAGGCGGACAAGGTCGCCTGGCTGAGCCCACGGTCCGCCCTGGCCGGCGCCGCGGCGGGCGAGGTGTTCCTCCTGCCGCCGACCCATCGCACGTTGCAGGAGATATCGGCATTCGACGCGATCGACGGGGTGTTCGCGGCCGAGCGGAGCATCAGCACCGTGCAGCCCGCCGCCGTGGAGGTGGACGGACAGGTCGTCCTGGACGTCTCTGAGGACTCTGAGGACTCTGAGGTCTCTGAGGTCTCTGACGGCTTTGACGGGCCAGAGGGCTCAGCGGACGAGGAGGAGACGAGGCCATGAGCGGCCTGCGCATACCCGTGGACGGGCCGGACGGCTCGGGTACGGCCCGGGCGACCAACGTCCTGGCGCCCAACGCGTCGCCGATGACGCTCGACGGCACGAACACCTGGGTTCTCGGCCGGGGAGAGAGCGTGCTCGTCGTGGACCCGGGGCCGGACGACGACGCCCACCTCAGGCGGGTGGCCGACCACCTCGGCGAGCGACGGGTGGCAGCCGTCCTGCTCACGCACGGCCACCCCGATCACAGCGGCGGCGCCGCGAGGTTCGCGGAGATGGTCGGCGCCCCGGTCCGGGCCCTCGATCCCCGGCACCGGCTGGGAGACGAGGGCCTGAACGACGGCGACGTCCTCGCCGTCGACGGCCTGGAGGTCCGGGTGGTCGGCACCCCCGGCCACTCGTTCGACTCGCTCTGCTTCTGGCTGGCGCAGGATCGGGCGATGCTCACCGGGGACACCATCCTCGGCCGGGGCACCACGGTGATCGCTCCCGACGGGAACCTCGCCGACTATCTGCGCAGCCTCGACAAGCTGAGGTGGAGCGCCGAGATGCTGGAGGCCGAGGCGCTGTTGCCCGGGCACGGGCCGATGCTGCCCGACCCGATCGGGAAGATCGACGAGTACATCGCCCACCGGCGGCAGCGCCTGGACCAGATCCGCCAGGCCATCCGGCATGGGGCGAGGGATGCCGGGGAGATCGTCGAGATCGTCTACGCGGACGTCGGCGAATCGCTGCGGGCGGCCGCCGAGGCGTCCGTCGCGGCCCAGCTCGACTACCTCAAGAACCTTTGAACTCCTCTCCAGCATGAATGCTGGAGATTCTTCCCGTCACCGAGGTGCGGGGGTTCGC
>NZ_JBHMQT010000010.1:0-74560 GCF_042435035.1 Sphaerimonospora cavernae | reverse complement strand
CGTGTGGAGCCTGCGCAGCCCGCGCTCGGTGCAGCGCAGGATCGGCGCCGTGAACACCGCGGTCAAGAAGCTGCTGCTGCGCCCGCTCGCCTCACGGCAGAACTACCCGGATGCGGCCATCAGCCCGCAGCACCGGGTGAACGGCAAACCGCCCGACTGGGACACGTACAAGATCATGGCGGTGCACAACTTCGCCAACTGGGAGCTGCGGGTCGGCGGGCTGGTGGAGAACCCCGTGACCCTCACGCTGGCGGACATCCGGGCGCTGCGCGACAAGCAGACCCAGTGCACGCTGCACAACTGCGTGCAGGGCTGGTCGAGCGTGGGCAAGTGGGGCGGGCTGCCGCTGCACGAACTGGTCGAGCTGGTCCGGCCACTGCCGGAGGCCCGCTACATCTGCTTCCTGACCATGCAGGAGAACCGCCGGGACGAACCGAGCGCACCGGGCGTCGGAGCCGGGCAGTTCTACGAGGTCATCGACCTGGAGCTGGCGGACTATCCGCAGGTCCTGCTCGCCTACGAGATGAACGGCGCACCGCTGCCGATCAAGCACGGCGCTCCGCTCCGGCTGCGGCTGGAGACCCAGGTCGGCTTCAAGATGGCCAAGTGGATCGAGCAGATCGAGTTCATCGCCGACTACTCGAGGATCGGGATGGGGATGGGCGGATGGCGCGAAGACAACGCGTACTTCGAAAAGGACGTGGAGATCTGACGGGAAACAGGGATCTGACGGGAGCGGGGGATCTGATGGGACGCGGAGATCTGATGACGGGAGGCGTCGACCTCGTACGCCGCCCCGAACTCATCTCGCTGACCGGCCGGCAGAAGGAACAGGTGCGCGATCGGGCGCACCGCGACCGGAAGACCTGCGCCGGCTGCGGCTCCGGGGAGTTCGTCGTGGGCGACGCCCTCTATCTGGGGTACCTGTTCCGCAGCGAGCCTCTGGACGCGTACATGATCGCGCTCACCTGTGCGAACTCCTCGTGCCCGGACCCGTACAACGGGATCACGCTGCACGGGCCCGAGTTCCTGCCGTCCCCGTGAACCGCCCCTGGAAAGGGGCGCGGCGCGCCGCCTCACCTCACCTGTCGGCCGCGTCCCCGAGCGGGACGGTCGGCCGGGCGATGCCCAGCCGTTCCATCGCCGGCAAGGCGTCCCGCAGGGCGGCGCGCAGCGTGTCATAGCGGGCCCGCTCATCCGGCGTCAGGCCGCCTCGCCGGTAGTAATGGTCCAGGCGTGGGAGCCGGCCCGCCAGCAACGTCCCCCATCGGATGCTGAAGTCGTAGACCTGCGCCTGGTCCGCCGACGCCTGCGGGTCGTCCGCCAGCACGCGCAGCGCCTCGACCTCATCGAACAGCATGTCGAGGTCCGCGCTGACGCCCGCGATTCGCTGCTCCCCGTTCACGAGTTCGTCGTTCAATGAACCCACCTCGTCCCCCACGATGTCCCCCATTACGTCCCGTATTACGTCCCCCACGACGTCCCCTGCTGCCCCGTACGCCGCGCCCCCCGCCGGGTGCGTTCAACTCGTCCACGGGCACTCTCGAACGTACCCCAACGCCTGCCGCGACGCGCCGCGTCATCGCTGCTCAGAAGCCTGGTGGTGCCGCGACCAGTGTGAAGGATGAGTGGCTGAAGGGATGGTGGGGAATTCCTTCCGCTGAGCCGATGAAAAGGTTTAGAGATTTTTACCTTTCGACCTGGTTTATTGCGCTAAGAGTGCTTTCAGCGCATGGCAACCTGTTTGTTATGCGTGACGGAAAAGTTCGATTTACTGTCTGTGCCGGCCTGCTCGCGGCGGTGACCGGGTTCACCGGGATCGCGACCCCCGCGCACGCCCAGCCCTCGTACGCCCAGCCCTCGTACGCCCAGTCCGCGGTCGCGCACGCCTCATCGGCCGCCCAAACCCTGACCGTCGCCAACGACCCGCCGGACGTCTACGGGCGCGCCGCCTACCTGCTCGACGCCACGACCGGCGAGGCCCTGCTCACCGGTAACGCCGGACGGCGCATGCCGGTGGCCAGCCTCACCAAGGTGATGACCGCCTACGTCGTGCTCCGTGAGGCCGACCCGGCGGACAAGGTCAAGATCATTCGTGAGGACGTCGAGTACGCCGAGAACAACGACGGCTCGGCGGCCGACCTGCGCCCTGGCGACCGGATCACCGTCGGGGACCTGCTCTACGCGCTGATGCTCCCCTCGGGGGCCGACGCCGCACACGCGCTCGCCCGCACCTACGGCCCCGGGATCGCCGGCTTCACCGCCAAGATGAACGCCGCCGCCCGCGAGCTCGGGCTGCGCGACACGAAGTACCTCAACGCCGACGGACTGCCCACGCCCAAGGGGCAGGGCGGCGTGTCCACCGCACGGGACCAGGCGAAGCTCGCCGAGGTCGCGCTGCGCGACCCCAGGCTGGAAGAGGTCACCTCGACCCGTCGTCACCACGTCGGCAGGACCGAGGATCACCGCGCGTACACGTGGACCAACACCAACAGTCTGCTCGGCTCGCGAGGTGTGATCGGACTGAAGACCGGGTTCACCCGGGCGGCGGGCTACTGCCTCACCTTCGCCGCCGACCGTGACGGCCACCGCCTGATCGGTGTCATCCTCGGGGAGCGGCAGTCGGGACGGCGCTTCCAGACCGCCCGCGCGCTGCTGAACTGGGCCGAGGACGGCATGACAGCGGACAACATGACGGAGGGCCACATGACGGAGGGCGAGGCTGCGGCCTAGGTCGGGTTTCGACCTGAACCGCACGCCCCGCCCTCTTTTCGGTCAGCTCAGCCGTGCGGGCCGAGCGGGGACAAACGGGTCAGACCCGCTGCCACAGAGCCGGCACGTTCGACGGCTCCCAGCCCGTGAGGGCGGTGTGCGCCTGCACGCACCGGTAGGTGGCGCCGCCGTAGGTGACCTGGTCGCCCGCCTTGTAGCTGGTGCCGGCCTTCCAGGTCCCACCGGGCTGGCTCGGCGGCTGGCTGGGCTGGGTCGGCGGCTGGCTGGGCTGGGTGGGCGGGGTGCTCGGCTGGGTCGGCGGCTGGGTCGGCGGGGTACCGCCGCCACCGCCGATCTGCACGTCGACGCAGGAGTAGAACGCGTTGGGCGTGTCGGCGACGTTCCAGACGGCGATGACCTTCTGGCGTCCGCTGTAGCCGCTGAGGTTCACGTTGTGCGTGACCGTCGCGCCCGGCTGCTTGCCGCCGCCGCTGAACGACGCGATCTTCTTGCTGCCGATGAAGTAGTCCCACGTGCTGGTGGCGTGGCGGGCGGTGAACGTCCAGGTGAAGTTCACCGAGCTGCCGACGCTCGTGGGACGCCAGGCCTTGCTGTCGTCGCCGAGCGGGGCCCACCGGGAGTCACCGGCGGTGCAGTTCAGCTGGCCCTTCGGGCCCTCGACGCTCTGCGGCTCGTACTGGATGTTGCCACAGCCCGACACGATGCCCTGGGCGCACTGCGCCTGCCGGCTGAGCGGCGACGACACGTAGCCGTGCGCGCTCGCCGGAGAGGCGAAGAACACGCCTGCTCCGATCGCGAGGGACGCCGTCGACACGAAGGTCAACGTCTTCCGCATGTGTTGCTCCTTCCGCTGGGGGGGTGGAGCAAATATAAAAGAAAGTTTCCTATCAGTAAAGCCCCTGTCATCGTCCCAGTTCAGGAGGTGTCAGCAACCTCGTACCGACTCAGCCCATCGCGGCGAGCGCGTCGATCTCCACCAGCATCGACTCGTGCGGCAGGCCCACGAACACCGTCGTACGGCACGGCAGCACGCCGCTCGGGCAGTTCTCCCTGACGAACTCGCCGTACGCCTCGTTCATCGGAGCGAAGTCCTCGCGCTTGGTGAGGTAGACGCGGAACATCAGCACGTCCTCGACGCTCGCGCCGCCCGCGGTGAGGATCGCCTTGACGTTCTCCAGCGTCCTGCGGGTCTGCGCCCTGACGTCGCCGGGGTGCAGGTACTCCCCGGTGGCCGGGTCCTGCGGTCCCTGGCCGGACACCTGCAGCAGCGGCCCCTTGCGCACGCCCTGCGAGAACACCCAGGCCGGGGCGGGAGCGCCATCGGTCAGGATCGCCTGCTTGTCTGACATGTCATGCTTCCTTTCGCTCATGATTCATCGGAGAGAGACCCGGCCAGACCGGGACAGTCGATGCCCGCCGCGCTCACCCTGATCCGCGCCCACTGCTCGGCCGAGCACGTGAGCAGCCGCTCACGCAGCCCCGGCGGCGGCGGCGGAGCGTGGTCGTCCGGCACGACCAGCGTGCCCGCGGCCATCAGATGTCCCAGCCGGAGACGTTCGCGCAGGCCGAGGCCGCGCAGCGTGCCGGCCAGGAAGCCGGCGGCGAACGCGTCCCCCGCACCCATCGGCTCCACCACCTCGACCGCGAGCGCCGGCTCGCTGACCATGCCTTCCGGGCCGTCCGCGCCTTCCGGGCCTTCATGGGTGGTACGGCACAGCGCGATCGCGGCCCGCGCGCCGTCCTTCACCACGATCGTGTCCGGCCCGGGAAGCAGCTCGCGCAGCTCGGCCGGGTCACCCGTGCCCAGCACCTCGGCCGCCTCGTCGGAGCCGACCAACACGACGTCGGCGGCGTCGAGCAGCCGTCGCAGATGGCCCGGATCGCGACCGTGCCACAGTGAGGGCCGCCAGTTCAGGTCGAAGCTGACCACCGACCGCCCGCGACGTGGCCGGGCCAGCAGCGCGTCCAGCAGGGCCAGGCAGTCGTCCGACAGCGCGGCGGTGATCCCGGACAGGTGGACGAGATCGGCGGCCTCCAGCAGCCGGGCGGCCGCGGGATCGTCGAGCAGGCCGGGCCCGAGCGCCGAGGCGGCCGAACCGGACCGGTAGTACCGCGGGATCGTGACGCCACCCGTGGTCTCCTTGACGTACAGCCCGGTCGGCCGCACGGGGTCGACGGCGACCGCGCTGGTGTCCACCCCGGCGGCCGCGACCGAGGCCAGCACATAACGGCCGAACGCGTCGTCGCCGACCCGGCTCACCCACGCGGCCGGGACGCCGAGGGACACGAGTCCGCGGGCGACGTTGGACTCCGCGCCGCCCATTCCGCGATGGAAGGTCGCCACATCCTCCATCGGTCCTGTGTTCTTGGTTGAACGCAGTGCCGCCGGAACGAGCACGGCCATCGATTCGCCCACGCACACCGCCGAGAGCCCTGCCACGCCGCTTCCCCCGCCTCCGCTAGTGTCTTGCGCAAACGCCGTCCCGCATCCTATGCGGTTGATCAATGAGTTTGGAATGATCTTCAAGAACGCGACCGTCGTCGACGGGACCGGAGCCGGGCCGTACGTCGCCGATGTGGCCGTGGAGGACGGCCGAATCAGCGAGATCGGCGCGGCCGCAGCGGGCAGGGCCGTCGTGGACGCGACCGGCCTGGTCCTCGCGCCGGGGTTCATCGACATGCACGCCCACTCCGATCTGGCACTGCTGACCGAGCCCGACCACCTGGCCAAGGTGAGCCAGGGCGTGACCTGCGAGGTGCTCGGCCAGGACGGGCTGTCGTACGCCCCGGCCGACGACGCGACGCTCGACCGGCTGCGCCGCCAGCTCGCCGGCTGGAACGGCGACCCCGACGGCCTCGACTGGGACTGGCGGACGGTGGGGGAGTACCTCGACCGCCTCGACGAGGGCATCGCGGTGAACGCCTGCTATCTCGTCCCCCAGGGCACCGTCCGGGCGCTGGTGGTGGGCTGGGACGACCGGCCCGCCACGGACACCGAGCTGGCCGAGCAGAAGCGGGTGGTCGCGCAGGCGATGGACGACGGCGCCGTCGGCATGTCCACCGGCCTCACCTACACCCCCGGCATGTACGCCGGCACCGACGAGCTGGCCGAGCTGTGCGAGGTCGTCGCGGCGTACGGCGGGTTCCACGCGACGCACCACCGGTCGTACGGCAGAGGCGCCCTGGAGGCGTACGCGGAGATGATCGAGGTGTCGCGGCGGTCCGGCTGCCCGCTGCATCTGGCGCACGCGACCATGAACTTCAACGTCAACAAGGGGCGGGCGGGGGAGCTGCTCGGCCTGCTCGACGACGCACTCGCGGCCGGCTGCGACATCACCCTGGACAGCTATCCCTACCTGCCGGGCTCGACCACGCTGGCCGCGCTGCTGCCGAGCTGGGCGTCGGCGGGCGGGCCGGGCGCCACGCTGGAACGGCTGCGCGACCCCGCCGTCTGCGACCGCGTCCGGCACGTCCTGGAGGTCGACGGCTCCGACGGCTGCCACGGCGTGCCGGTGGAGTGGGACACGCTGCGGATCTCCGGCGCCCGCTCGGCCGCGCTGGCCGGCCGCGTCGGCACGTACGTGCGCGACTTCGAGGACTTCCGCCGGCTGCTGATCGACGACGAGCTCGGGATCACGATCGTGCAGTTCGTCGGCGACGAGGAGAACGTCCAGACGATCATGCGGCATCCCGCGCACACCGGCGGCAGCGACGGGCTGCTGGCCGGCGCGAAACCGCATCCTCGGGCGTGGGGCGCCTTTCCCCGCTATCTCGCCCGGTACGTCCGTGAGTTGGGCGTGCTCACCCTGCCCGAGTGCGTCGCGCACCTCACCGGCCGCCCCGCCCGGCGGCTCGGCCTGCGCGACCGGGGGCTGATCCGGGCCGGCTACCACGCCGACCTGGTGCTGTTCGACCCGGAGTCGGTGCGTGACACCGCCACGTTCGACGACCCCCGCAGGCAGGCCGAGGGCATCTCCCACGTGCTCGTGGGCGGCGTCCCGGTGATCCGGGACGGCCGCCACACCGGCGCGCTGCCCGGTCGGGCGCTGCGCCGTACGAGCTCGGGCACGGTCGCTGTTCGATCGGGCCCCGCTTGACGGGCTCTATTTGATCGATCCCGCGGTGAGGCCGGAGACGACCTTCCGCTCGATCAGTGCGAAGAGGATGATGACCGGGATCGTGGCGATCACCGAGCCGGCGAACAGACTCTGCCAGTCGACCTGGTACTGGCCGATGTAGGAGTTGAGCGCCACGGTCAGCGGCTGGTTCTCCGGCGTGGTGGTCAGGGTCAGCGCGACCACGAACTCGTTCCAGGCCGCGATGAACGTGAAGATCAGCGCGGTGACGACCCCTGGCAGCGCGAGCGGCAGGGTGATCCGGAACAGGACGCCGAACCGGCCCGATCCGTCCATGGACGCCGCCTCCTCCAGCTCCCGCGGGATCGAGGCGAAGTAGGCGTGCAGGATCCACACGGCGAAGGCCAGGTTGAAGCCGCCGTTGACGAGGATCAGCGACCAGACCGAGTCGACCATTCCGAACTGGAAGAACTCCCGGTAGATGCCGACCAGCATCGCGGTCGGCTGGAACATCTGCGTGATCAGCACCAGGAACAGGAACACCATGCGGCCGCGGAAGTTGTGCCGGGCCGAGTAGTACGCCGCGGGCAGGGCGACCAGCAGCACCAGGATCGTCGACCCGGCCGCCACCTCCAGGGTGACCAGGAGGTTGCCGGCCAGCCCACCGGACCAGAAGTCGACGAAGGCGCCCCAGTTGAAGGAGTCCGGCAGGTAGACGGCCTCGCGCTGCTGCTCCTTCGGCCGCACCGCAGCGATGATCATCTGCAGGTACGGGAAGATGAAGATGAGCGCGATCACGTACGCGCTCGCGGCGAGCAGCACCTTCTTGAGCGAAGCCGGAGCGCGCCGAGGGGACTGGCGGCGCCGGGAGCCGGCCGGAGAGCGGGTCATCGGGGCACCTCGGTCTTCCACTTGCTGACCTTCAGGAAGATCGCCACCAGCACGATCACCATGCCGAAGTTCACCACCGACATCGCGGCGGACTCGCCGATGTCGGAACCCTTGAGGATGTACATGAAGATCGTGGACGTGGCGGTCGAATAGCCGGGCTGGCCGTGCGTCATCACCCAGATGATCGGGAAGTTGTTGAAGACGTTCATCACGTTGATGAGCGCCGCCACGGTCAGCGCGGGGCGCAGCAGCGGCAGCGTCACCGACCAGTACGTCCGCCACTTGCTCGCGCCGTCCATCTTCGCCGCCTCGTACACGTCGGCCGGGATCGTCGCCAGGCCGGCGAGCAGCGCGTACGTCGTGAACGGCACCGAGACGAACACGGCGACGGCGATCAGCCAGGGCATCGCGGTCGGCGCGGCGCCCAGCGGGTCGGCGGCGGCGCTACCGAGCTCGTCGAGCAGCCCGAGGTCCCGCCGCACCATGTTGATCAGACCGACCTCGGGGTCGAGCATCCACTTGAACATGATCGACGTCATCACCACCGAGGCGGCCCACGGCGCGATCAACGCCCAGCGCGTGACCCGGCGGCCGGGGAAGCGCTGGTTGAACAGCTGGGCGAGGCCGAGTGAGATCAGGACCGTGAGGGCGACCACGGCCACCACCCAGATCACGCTGCGGATCATCACTCCGCCGAAGTCGGCCTCGTCGAACAGCTTGGCGTAGTTGCCGGTGCCGTTCGAGCCCTGCACGACGCCGAACCGGCTGATCTTCAGGAACGACGACCGGATCATCTCGATGACCGGCCAGACGACCACGACGGCGATCAGCACCATCGCCGGACCGATCCAGGCGAGGGGCTCCAGCCTGCGGGCCACCCGTTCGAAGGTGGGCTTCTGCTGCATAGATTCTCTGCTTCCGGGAGAAAGAGGTACGGCCCGCGCCTGAAGTGTGTTCCGGCGCGAGCCGTACCCGTGGATCAGCTGCCCTCGGCGACCTTCTGGATCTCGCCCAGCACCTTGGCGGGGTCACCGCTGATGGCGCTGCCGATCGTCTGCTTGATCGCGGTGTTCACCTCGGACCACTTGGGGTCGGTGAACGGGTAGAACGTGGCGTTCGGCAGGGCGTCGAGGAACGGCTTGAGCTTCTCGTCGGAGGAGAGCTTCTCGATGCCCGACTTCGTCACCGGCAGCAGCTTGTAGGTGTCGCTGATCTTCTGCACGGCGGACGAGGCGTAGAAGAAGTCGAAGAACTTCCTGATCTGCTCCTGGTGGCCGTTCTTGTTGAAGGCCATGATCCAGTCTTCCACGCCGAGCGTGGTGTCCATCGGGCCGGTCTTGCCGGGGATGGCGGCGACGCCGTAGTTGGTGAGACCGGCGCTCTCGAAGATCGGAATCGACATGGGGCCGCCGTTGACCATGCCGACCTTGCCGGCCCCGAAGTCCTCCCAGACCGTCTTGCGGTCCTTGGTGCCGGGGTTCGGCGTGGTCAGGCCCGCGTCGTGCAGCCCCTTCATGAAGGTGAACGTCTCGACGTTCTGCGGCGAGTTGATCGCCCACTTGCCCGAATCGTCCTTGTAACCGCCGCCGTTGCCCATGAACCACAGGAACGACTCGCCCTGCGCCTCCTCCTGGCCGAGCGGCAGGCCGAACGGCTGGGAGACCCCCGCGTCCTTGAGCTTCTCCGCGTCGGCCTTCAGCTCGTCCCAGGTCTTGGGCGGCTCGGCGATCCCGGCCTTCTCGAACAGGTCCTTGTTGTAGAACAGCGCCCGGGCGGACGAGACGAACGGGATGCCGTACGCCGCGCCGTCCACCTTGCCGAACTCGGCGAACTTCTCCAGCAGGTCGGACTGGGTGTTCGGGGAGAGCACCTCGTCGACCTTGTAGAGCAGCCCGTCCTTGACGAAGCCGGAGTAGTCGCCCGTCTGCAGGATGTCCGGCACCTGGCCGTTCTGCACCATCGTGGCGACCTGCTTGTCGATGTCGTTCCAGTTGATGACCTGGACGTCGACCTTGATGTCGGGGTTGGCGGCCTGGAACTCGTCCACCACGCCCTTCCAGAACTTGTCACCGCTGTTGTCCGCGGTCGGGCCGTCGCCGTAGTCGGCGGCGACCATCTTCAGCGTGACCTGGCCGCCGGCGGCCTTGTCGCCGCCGGTGTCGCCGTCGCTGCTGTCGTTTCCCGATCCGCAGGCGGACAGGGCCAGTACGGCCGCCAGGCCGATCGTGGCCGCGCCCGCGATCCTCTTGCTCATCTGATAACCACCTCGAAGCTGACTGGTCTGTACCGGTCGGATGACAGGTGGCGGACAGACCTTTGATCCGCACTCTCGAGAGCCAGAGTAAACAGCAGCCAAAGGGCTGGTCTATACCGGGAAATATCGGATTCACAACGACGGGGTGACGTTCCCGGATCGCCGGTCTATACCAGCGAGAACCAGCTCTCTCTGGAGAGAGGAGGCGTGGATCAGAGGATCTGCGCGATAACGCGCAGAAGTACCATGTTTCGCGCATGTTCAAACGTCACAGTTGCATGAATGAACAGTCCCCCCTCCTCAAGATCACGGGTGGTGGGTGGACGGGGCTGGTCAGGCCTCGATGACGTCGACGCCCACCCGGGTGAACGCCTTGACGATCTCGGGGGTCGCGTCGCGGTCGGTGACCAGGGTGTTGATGGCGTCGCACGAGCAGATCCGGGCGAACGCCCGCGTGCCCAGCTTGGAGGAGTCGGTCACGACGATGACGTGCCGTGCCTGGGCCGCCATCAGCCGGTTGATGCCGGCCTCGCCCTCGTGATGGGCGAACGCCCCGCGTTCCGGGTCGAGGGCGTCCACGCCGAGGATCGCGTAGTCGAGCGTGATCCCCTGCAGCACGCCGTCGGCCAGCGAGCCGATCAGCTCGTAGGAGGCCGGCAGCGCGACCCCTCCGGTGACCACCAGCTTGACGTGTCTGCGTACGACGAGCTCGTTAGCGATGTTCAGCGCGTTCGTCACCACGGTGAGGCCGGGCTCCCCGCTGGGCGGGCCGGGGTCGGCGCGGCTCGCGAGGCTCCTGGCGACCTCGGTGGTGGTCGTCCCGCCGTTCAGCCCGACGATCGAGCCCGGTGGGACCAGTGCGGCGGCCGCCGCCGCGATGCGGTGCTTCTCCGGGGCGTGCCGGGCCGCCTTGTACTGCAGCGGCAGGTCATAGGAGATCGCGTTGACCACCGCGCCGCCGCGTGTGCGCGTCAGCATCTGCTGTCGGCTCAGATGATCAAGGTCACGCCTGATGGTGGCGGCGGACACGCCCAGCTCGGCCGCGACGGCCTCGACCTCCACCTTGCCGTCTCTCGCGAGGATCGCGAGCAGCGCGTTCCACCGTTCGTGGCTCGTCATCGGTTCGTTCCCTCTCACCGGTCGCTCTAAAGCGTAGCCAACACCACGACTTGCGCATATTTGAGTGCTAGTGGCATCTTATGAGCAGAAATACGCATAAGGAGGCGTCTGTTGACACACGTTCTAGAGGAGATCGCCAGCCAGCCCGACTGCTGGCGCAGGGCGCTCGACCTCGGGGCGGGCAGCCCCGAGGGCCTGCCCCTGCCCGGTGAACGCGTGGCCGTGATCGGCTGCGGCACCTCGCTCTACATGGCCCAGGCGTACGCCGCGCTGCGTGAGCGTGCGGGCCAGGGCGAGACCGACGCCTGGGCCGCCTCCGAGCTGCCCGCCCGCCGCTATGACCGGATCGTGGCGATCACCCGCTCCGGGACCACGACCGAGATCCTCGACGTGCTGGGCGCGGTGGACGGCGGGACGCCCACGGTCGCCATCACGGCGGATCCCGCCACCCCCGTCGCCGGCCTGGCCGGCACGCTGATCACCCTGGACTTCGCCGACGAGCGCTCGGTGGTGCAGACCCGCTTCGCGACGAGCTGCCTGGCCCTGCTCCGCGCCCACCTCGGCGAGGCCCCCGCCGACCTGCCCGAGCAGGCCGAGCGTGCGCTGGCGGCCGACCTGCCGGAGAAAGCCGTCTCTCGCCGCCAGTTCACCTTCCTCGGCAGCGGCTGGAGCAACGGTGTCGCCGCCGAGGCCGCGCTCAAGCTGCGCGAGGCCGCGCTGGCCTGGTCGGAGTCGTACCCTGCCATGGAGTATCGCCACGGGCCGATCAGCATCGCCGACGAGGGCAGCCTGGTCTGGTTCTTCGGCGGGGCGGAGGGGCTGCTCGACCAGGTGGTCCGTACCGGAGCCGCGACCACGGTGGCCGCCCTCGACCCGCTCGCCGACCTGGTACGGGCCCAGCGCCTCGCCGTGGAACTGGCCCGCTCGCGCGGTCTCGACCCCGACAGCCCGCGCAACCTCACCCGTTCCGTGGTCCTCGATCAGCCGTGATCCTCACGGTCACCCTCAACGCCGCGCTGGACGTGACCTACGAGGTGGCGGAGCTGGTGCCGGGCGGCACGCACCGCGCGAGCGCCGTACACGAGCGGGCCGGCGGGAAGGGCGTGAACGTCGCCCGCGTGCTCACGGCCCTTGGCCGTGACCGGGTCCTGGCCACCGGACTCGCCGGCGGCCCGGCCGGAGCCGAGATCACCCGGGAGCTCGCCGCGGCCGGCATCCCGGCCCGGTTCGCCCCGATTGCGGGTGACTCCCGGCGGACCGTCACGATTGTCGCGTCCGGCGACGCCACGGTGTTCAACGAGCCCGGACCGGTCGTCACGGACGGGGAGTGGCACGGGTTCCGCGAGCGGTTCCGCGCGCTGTGCCGCGAGGCAGAGGTGGCCGTGCTGTCGGGCAGCCTGCCGCCCGGTGCGCCCCGGGACGCGTATGCCCAGCTCACGGCCGATGCCCGCGAGCGCGGCGTGCGCGTCCTGCTCGACGCGGACGGGGAGGCGCTGCGGCTCGGGCTGGCCGCCCGGCCCGACGTCGCCAAGCCGAACGCGGCCGAGCTGGCCCGTGTCGCCGGCTCCGGCCCGGTGGCCGAGGCCGCGCGGTCGCTTCTCGCGAACGGGCCCGGCGCCGTGGTGGTCTCGCGCGGCGCCGACGGCCTGCTGGCCGTCACTTCCGCGGGGACCTGGTCGGTACGGCCGCCCCGGCCGCTGTCGGGCAACCCCACCGGCGCCGGGGACGCCGTGGCCGCCGCCCTCGCCCGGGCCCTGTGCGGCGCCGCTCCGCCCGACCGTGCCGCCCCGGTCGATTGGCCGGCCGTGCTCGCCGACGCAGCGGCCCTGTCGGCCGCCGCCGTGCTCGCCCCCGTCGCCGGGGACGTCGACCTCGCCGCCTACCGCGCCTTCCTCCAGGAGATCTCATGCCGCTCGCCACGACAGCCTCGATAGTCGCCGCCGCCCCCGCCGGGGTGTGCGCCTTCAACATCGTCACCCTGGAGCATGCCGAGGCCGTCGCGCTGGCCGCCGAGCGGACCGGCACCCCGGTGATCCTGCAGGTCAGCGAGAACGCCGTACGGTTCCACCTCGGCAGACTGCGGCCGATCGCCGATGCCGCGCGCGCCGTCGCCGCCGCGGCCTCGGTGCCCGTCGCGCTCCATCTCGACCACGTCACCGACGACGGGCTGCTGCGTGAGGCGGCCGACGCCGGGTTCAGCTCGGTCATGTACGACGCGTCGCGGGAGCCGTACGAGATCAACGTGGCCCGGACCCGGGCCGCGGCGGACTGGGCGCACGGATGCGGGCTGTGGCTGGAGGCCGAACTCGGCGAGGTCGGCGGCAAGGACGGCGCGCACGCGCCGGGCGTACGGACCGACCCGGGCGAGGCGGCCGCCTTCGTCGCCGCGACCGGGGTCGACGCCCTCGCGGTCGCCGTGGGCAGCTCCCACGCCATGACCACCCGGGAGGCGAGGCTGGACCACGACCTGATCGCGGCGCTGCGCGAGGCGCTCGCGGTGCCGCTGGTGCTGCACGGCTCCTCCGGCGTACCCGACGACGAGCTGCGCCGCGCCGTCGCGGCGGGCATGAAGAAGATCAATATCGGTACCGCGCTGAACATCGCGTTCACCGCGGCGATCGAGGGGTCCGCTCACAGGGGCGCGGATCCCCGCCCCCGCCTCACCGCCGCCCGGGACCGCATGGCCGAAGCGGCCGCCCACCTCCTCGCCACCGTCTCCGGCGTCGCCCACGAGTGTCGTACTGCTTCATGAGGTGGGTTCATGTGGGCCGCCCTTGTGCCGGCGACGAGGGTCAGCTCATGGATCGGCCGGCCGATTTGAGTCCGGTTTCCATATCGGCTATGAAGTGCTGCCACGAGGAGACGTCCGTGATGGGGCCGGATGGGTCGATCCGTTCGAGAAGCAGTCGCCGATGCTGTGAGAAGCGTTGATTGAACTTTTCGAGCTTCCGTCCGGACAGGCCAGACGCGAGGGCCAGCTTCTCCTTCAGGACGGTCTTGGGATCAGGGACAGACTCGACCTTATTCGGCGAGGGGAGACTGAGCCGCATCTTGCCGTTCGGGTTCCCCGCGATGGTTCTCAGCTCTGCCTCGTCCATCAACAACCAGGCCTCGGTCATGCGCACAGGCACGATGGCCGCGTGGGCTGTTCCGGGGGCGTGTGTCTGGATCGCGGTCGCGATCTCTGTCAGACGCACCTGCCGGCCATCGCGATCGGCGTCACGATGAACGGCGATGAGTTCGTACTCGCCATCGATATCGAGGACCGCGCGAAGCTTGTCGCTCACCGCGCGACCAGGAGGTTTGGGAAGGCGGCTGAGGTCGGGATCGGTGACTGCGATGTCGATGCCGAGCCTTGCGGCGATGACTTCGATCTGCGGGATGATCCCGCCGTCGCTTGTTCCCTCCCCCAAGAAGAGCACGCGAACCGTCACGCGATCTCCAAACGCAGATTGGCGCCGGGAGGCGTCGTCAGGTAGGGAAGGATGTCCGCCTTGGTCACGGGCACGGTTTCGCCCAGACGTCCACGCCATGAACCCGCCAGGGGACGAAGCCGCAGGGCGTGCGCCATGCGGCTGTCCGGCATCTGTTTGATCGTGGAGTCGGCGAACAGCAGATCGTCGGGCCGGACCAACTGGACGATCGCCGGAGAATGCGTGTTGATGATGACCTGGCGGAATGGGTTGTCCTCACCCGGCTCCTCCATGGGATCTACCGCGAGATCCTCGACGAGGCTCACCATGGCTTCCAGATTGCCCGGGTGAATGCCGTTTTCCGGTTCCTCCATGCAAATAAGGCCGGTCACGGAGGGGTCTTCTAGAAGTACGCACAGGGCGAGGAAGCGCAGCGTGCCCTCGGACAGACTTCGGGCCGGCAGGGTGAGGCCGCTCGCTTCCCGAAGCTGGACGGACAGCAACTCTCGGACATCGTCCTGATCTACCCGGAGACTGCGTACCTTGAGCCCGTCGAGATCGGCAAGACGATTGGCTACCCTGGAGTACACGCGCTCGGGGTCTGAATCAGGGTCACGATGGGCGATGCGGTAGAGAGCGCCCGGAAGATGGCGCCCGGTGCTGTCCATCGACCTTGGATCGACATAACGGTCAGATGTCCGCAGTGCCGAGGGTTCCAGGGCGAGGCGACGCCATGACTGCATCTCTCTGCGGGCGGCCAGGATGGTGGGATCGTCGTTGCTGGTCACTGTACTTACAACGGTGGCAGGCGCCCGAGACGCCGCGGCCGGTTTCGGCTGTCCTCTGCTTCCCCCATCCTGATGAATTCGGATAATCGGCTGACCGTCCTCGATTGAGGTCGAGATGAACGCGGTGCCGCTCCGGCGGCCCTTCAGAACGGCGTTGCGGAACTTGGCGGTGCTGTGGGGGAACTTGAGTCGCTGGGGAGCCTCTCGGAGGCTGATGTGCCGAAGATTCTCCTCAAGCAGCGTCAAACGACCGATCTTCTCGATTCCGGCTGGAGGGACATAGCCCAGCGCGAGCTCATATCGCAGAAATGAGATAGTCGGGATGGCGATCCGGCCGAAGTCGTCTTCCGTTTCGAGAGGAACGACCATTTCGGCGGCGAAGCGGATTCGATGGCTCTTCGATGCATAGCCGTTCCAGAAGAGGTCGCGCGGGTCGCCGAGACGTTCACCGCGAACACCTCTCACCTCCTGCGCGGCGTCCAGCAGTGACCTGTCCGCCAGCAGGCTGAGGAACTGGATGGCATCGAACACGTTTGACTTGCCGGTGCCGTTCTCCCCGGCGATACACGTGAAAGCGCCGAAGTCTGCTCGGAGGTCGATAAGGTTCTTGAAACCGTCAACCTCTAGCCGTGTCAACATCGCTTCCTCCCCCGACCAGCATCGCATACCCGATCGGCCGCAACGGTCGATCTTCACCCTGTCATGCGGCCCAGATGGCGAGCACATCGCCGCGTGTCATCCGCCGCCGGGGGTGAGGCGGACGCCGGTCACCGCGAACCGTTCGACCTCGGCGATGTGACCGCCGGTGCTGGCGACGAGCGTCACCGTCTGGCCGGGCGTCGCGTGGAACGCGAGGGTGGCCGACCAGGGCTGGTCGGTGCCGCCCGCCTGCACCGGTCCGGATTCGCCGAGCACATCCTCGCTCGCCGGGTGGTGGGCCTGGACGCGGATGCTCTCGTCCACGCCGGTGATCCGTCCGCCGGCCTGCACCGGTGATGCCACGCGGGCGCCGTACGCGGGGGTCGTGAGGGAGAGCGTGGTGTCGTCGGTGCCCACCACCTCCCACGGCGCGTCGGCCTCGTCGCCGAACTTCACCAGGTGGAGCACGGCGGCGGTCATCGCGCGTCCGCCCTCCTCGCCGCGGAACCCGACGGCCACGCGGGCGTGTGTCCCCTTGACGGTGCGACTGATCACCCGGTCGATGCCCGTGAACCCCAGGTAGCCCTGGGTGAAGCTCAGCGCGGTCTGGTCGGCGTCGAGATGCCAGGGCTGGTGGCCGCCGGAACGGTAGGAGAGCGTCCAGGACTGCGCCTGCGCATGGTCGGCGAACGGCCACAGCGGCTGGTAGCGGCCCGCCACCAGGGAGGCGTCGCCATTGGGGGAGGGGCCGGCGGGGGAGGAGTTCGGCCCGGTGGTGCCGCCGGTGCTCGGGCTGACCGGGCTGACCGGGCTGTCGGTCGGGTCGGCGGTCGCCGTCGCGCCGGGTCTTGTCTGTCCGGGCCCTGTCTGTCCGGGCACTGTCTGTCCGGGCGGCGTCTCCTCCTCGGGAGACTTCTCCGCCGCGCCGCAGGCGGACGCGAGCAGGCAGAGCGCGGCCAGGGCCGCCGTCGTCCTCCGGTGTCCGTTGCGCAGTGTCATGAGCCGTGAGACCTCCGCCGATCGCTTCTCATCAGTGCAGCACAGCCGCGACCGTGCCGCCTGGCCGATCAGAAAATCCGCCCACCCCGATCGGCCAAAAATCTACATCGTAAAGGGGGCTGGATGGGGAATGCGCATAAATCAACGTGGCGGGTCCCCGTCCCGGCCAACGGGAGCAACATCGTCCACGGCAGCACGGTCCCGGTAGCGTCGCGAGCCCGGAGCACGGAAGAAGGGAACGGCATGCGACGCATGGGTCTCGATGAGCGGGCGGCGCGATGAAGTACGCGGTGCTGGCGCCGGTCGCCGCGAACACGACCGCCGACCCCGAGTGGATCAGCGGCTTCGCCCGGCACGCCGAGGGGTGCGGGTTCGAGTCCATCGTGGTCGTCGAGCACGCGGTGGTGATGAGCGGCTATTCGAGCGTCTACCCCTACGACAAGTCGGGGAAGATGGAGCTCAAGGACGACTGCGACATCCCGGATCCGCTTGACCTGCTGGCATTCCTGGCCGGGCGGACGGACCGCATCGGTCTGGCCACCGGGGTCCTGGTCCTGCCCAACCACCATCCCGTCGTGCTGGCCAAGCGACTCGCCACGGTCGACGCCCTGTCCGGCGGGAGGCTGCGGCTGTGCGTCGGCATGGGCTGGATGAAGGAGGAGATCGAGGCCTGCGGCGCCGACTTCGCCAGCCGGGGCCGCCGGGCGAACGAGCAGATCCAGGTGCTGCGCGCGCTGTGGGCGGACAGGTCCGCGGAGGGGGTCGGCTTCCACGGAGAGTTCTTCGACTTCGACGGGGCCATGTGCTACCCCAAGCCGGTTCAGCCGAACGGAGTGCCGATCCACATCGGCGGACACAGCGTGGCGGCGGCGCGCCGGGCCGGCCGGTACGGCGACGGCCTGCAGCCGCTCGGCGTGGTGGGCGACGAACTGCGGAAGCTGGTCGAGGTGATGCGCACCGAGGCCGAGCGGGCCGGCCGTGACCCGGACGCTCTCGGGCTCACCCTGGGCCACCTCGTATCCCGCGTCACGCCGGAGAAGGCCGAGTCGCTGGCCGCCCTCGGCGCGAACCGGATCCTGCTGTCACCCACGCCGACATCGGATCTGGACGCGGTCAAGGACGAGTTGTCGGCCTGCGCCGAGCGTCTCGGACTCACCTCGCATGCTCAGCGGTGACGACCGGACCGAGCTCGCCGACCTGGTCGCCCGGTACGCCCTGCTGGCCGACGAGCGGGACATCGCGGCGCTGACCGGTCTGTTCACCGGGGACGGCGTGCTCGTCCTGCCCGATCCGCCGGGCACGCTCGAGCCGGTCACCGCCCGGCGGGGGCACGAGGAGATCGCCGGCGCGATGTCCGCCCTGGAGACGATGGCGTCGACCTTCCACGCGCTCGCCGGTCAGGTCTTCGACGCCGGGCCCGAGCCGGGATCGGCCGTCGGCCGGGTGGCCTGTGTCGCGCATCATCTGTCGGAGCGGGCCGGCGGGCCGTCGGACCTGGTGTGGCACCTGCGCTACGCCGACGACTACCGGCGCGAGGGCGGCGCCTGGCGGATCGCCCGCCGGGCCGTACGGATCGACTGGATCGAGACCAGGCCGGTACGCCGCATGCGCGGGCAGGGCGTGAGGGAAAGCCGGAAAGAAGGAGCATGATGACCGCGTCAGGGGAGAGCCGAGCCTCGAGCAGGGTCTCGGTGGTGACCGGCGGGGCGCTGGGGATCGGCGGCGCGGTCAGCCGCCGCCTCGCCGGCCGGGGCGACCTGGTGGTGCTGGCCGACATCGACGCCGAGGCGGCCGAGCGGACCCGCCTGGACATCGAGGCGGCTGGGGGAAGCTGCGTGGTGGTCGCCGGTGACGTGAGCGACGACGACGTGGTCAAGCGCGTGCTCGACACCGCGCTGGAGGCCGGCGACGGCCGCGTCGACGTGCTGGTGAACAACGTGGGTGACTTCCGCCCGGCGTCGAAGACGTTCCTGCACAGCAGGCCCGACCAGTGGCAGCGCCTGTACGAGCTGAACCTGCTACACGTGTTCAAGATGAGCCACGCCGTCCTGCCCGTCATGGTGGAGCGGCGCTCCGGTTGTGTCGTCAACAACTCCACCGTGGAGGCGTTCCGCGGCATCCCGGGGCACGCCGTCTACTCCGCCTACAACGCCGGGGTCTCGGCGTTCACCAAGAGCCTCGCGGTGGAGGTCGGGCAGTACGGCGTGCGGGTCAACGCGATCGCGCCGGACCTGGCCGACACCGAGCAGACGCCGGCGAGTGCGATGCTGCGCGGCCGCGACCCGGAGCTCATCCCGCTGTGGATCCCGCTCGGCCGGTACGGCGAGCCCGACGACTACGCGGCCGTCGTGGATTTCCTCGCCTCCGACGAGGCCCGCTTCGTCACCGGCCACACGATCCCGGTGGACGGCGGGACGCTGGCCGCGTCCGGATGGTACGGCCGCAAGGACCGCAAGGGCTGGACGAACATGCCGAACGAACCCTGAGCGGGAGCCAAAACGTGCAACGGGCCCCCTTCCGGGGCCCGTTTCACGTTCCGCGCCGGGTGCCACCCCGGCGTGTCATCGCTATTCCGTCGGGATGCCGCTCATGAGCAGCTCGGGCGACTCGGTCCGGCCGTCGAGCACCCGGCCGGTGCGGGCGGTGACCCGCCAGCCGTCCGGTCCCCGGCGTAGCCGCCAGTGGTTGGCGGTCGCCCGGCGGACCCGGAAATCGCCGGGGCCCCCCTCGCGGGCCGCCCCGTTCAGAACCATGAGGGAGTAGCAGACGGCGACCGCCTCGTCGCCGTTCACCGTGACGTGGGGCGCGCCGATGAAGTGCGCGCATCCGCCGGCGATCCAGCCCTGGTGCCGGTCGGACCCGACCATCGCGGCGATCTCGTCCTGCCCGGTCATCACCAGCTCGTCCACGTCGTACACGCCGTCGCGCTCCCACAGCCCGGCGACGGCTTCGGCGCTGCCGCTGTCGACGAGCGGGCCGTACGAGAGGATCAACCGGGTGATCTCCAGCTCGTCCTCGACCGCGCGCGTGCGCTCCTCAAGCCTGGCCAGCCGCTGCTCGATGTCCCTGTTGTCAGTCATCCGCGTCTCCGAAAACGATTCCGATCTTGGTGCCGAGGGCGTGCAGCGCCTCGAGTTGCTCGCAGTAGTGGCCGGCCGACTCGGCGGTCACATGGACGCCCGCGATGGTCGCGCCCGCGTCGCGCACCGCCTCAAGCGCACGCTCGGCGGCCTCCGGCGAGCCGGACGGGTCGAGTGGGCGCCCGGGGCCGAGCACGATGTCGAAGCCGCCGGGCGGGTCCGCCCGGCGGACCATCGCCGACAGCGTGTCCAGGGGGAGGCCGAACGGGACCCAGCCGTCGCCGTGGGTCACCGCCCGCCGCAGCGAGCGCGCGGTGCGGCCGCCGATCCACAGCGGGACGCGTTCCTGCACCGCGTACGGTTCCACCACGAAGCCGGCGAAGTCGTAGAACTCGCCGTGGAACTCCGGGACGCGCCGGCCCAGGGCCGCACGTAGGGCGGCGATGGCCTCGTCGGCACGCGCGCCGCGACCCTCGAACGGGGCGCCGAGCAGCTCGAACTCCTCCTTGAGGCTTCCCACGCCCAGACCCAGGACGAGCCGGCCGCCGCTGACGCGGTCGAGCGTGCCGTACCGCTTGGCGATCGCGAGGGGGTGATGGTAGCCGAGAACGAGCACCTTGGTGGCCAGCCGGATGCGCGTGGTGCGCGCGGCGAGGTAGCCGAGCGTGGCCAGCGGGTCCCAGTAGGCGCCGCCGCGCTGCTCGGCCGCCTCGACCGGGACGGCGACGTGCTCGCTGCAGGTGATGTGGTGATAGCCCAGCCGGTCGGCCGCCTCGGCGACCTGTCCGATCTCCTCGATCCCCGCCGTTCGCTCCCACTCCGCGCTCGCGCCCGGGTGCCGCACCACCACCGGGGTGGTGATCCCGATCCTCATGCCCGTCCCCCTCTGCCGACGTCACCAGAAATCTTTCTAGTTGCGACCGGAGAGTTCATACCGGGGGTCCCGCTGACTGGAATCGGACATCTAGTAACATTTCGGGTGTTTCGATGGGGCTTCCCTCCATCGGGTCTCGTTGCTACATTCCAATACAAGAATTCGTTTCAGTTTTGGGGGTGCGATGACCGCTGCCAGCGTCATGTCCGAGTCGCCGGCGCCCGCACAGCGGGAGCTGCCGCCGTCGATGGTCGAGCGGATGACCCTGATCCTGGACGCGTTCCCAGGCCGCTCCACCCGTCTCACCCTGGAGGACGTGGCGGGAGTCACCCGCCTGCCGCGCTCCACCGCTCACCGGATCCTGGACCAGCTGGTGCGGTTGAACTGGCTCGAGCACAGTTCGTACGGCTACAGCCTGGGTTCACGCGCGCTCGGGCTCGGCGGCCGGGACGGCGGCCACGGCGAGATCAGGGAGGCGGCGGCTCCGCTGCTGCACAGCCTGCAGATCAGGACGGGGATGGTCGTCCACCTGGCGGTCCTCGACGACGCCGAAGTCTTCTACCTCGACAAGGTCGGCGGGCGGTTCGCCCTGTCGGTGCCCTCCCGCGTCGGTGGCCGGGCGCCGGCCCATTCGACCGCGCTGGGCAAGGCGATCCTCGCCTGGCTGGAGCCCGAGCAGGTCGACAGCGCGATCGGCGGGCGCATCAGCCGGCTGACCAACCGGACGATCGGCGACATCGCCACGCTGCACCAGGAGCTGAACCGGATCCGGCGGCGCCGGGGCCTGGCCTTCGAACGGGGGGAGTGCTTCCCCAGCATCTCCTGCGTGGCGGCCGCCATCCGCGGCCCCGAGGGGCCGGTGGCGAGCATCTCCCTGGTCGGCGAGGCGCGCACCCCGCTGGAGAAGGTCGCACCGCTCGTGGTCGACGCGGCACGGCAGGCGTCACTGGCCCTCTTCCCCGATCTGGCCACCCAGCGGCGGAGCCGTCCGGGGAGCCGGGTGCCGCACCGGGCACCGGAGCAGACGTGGTCGCCCGAGGCCATGAACCGGATTCTCGAGGCCGGCCAGAACGGTGACTGGAGGTAGTAGGCCGCCGTCCCCTGCCCGCCGTCCCCTGCCCGCCGTTCAGCCCGGCCCGCCCGGCCGCCGACGAGGTCCCGGCGGGGGGAGGCGGCCTGCCCCTCCTCCCCCCGGGACCCCTTCCCCGGGGCTCATCCCCAGCGGTCGCCCCAGCCCCACAGGTTCGGCCCCAGCTGCGGCTCGTCGAGCCCGAAGCGGCCGCGGTAGAAGACCAGCGGGCGTCCCTCACCGGTCGTCTCCAACTCCAGGACGTGGCCGAAGACCACGTCGTGGTCTCCGGCCACGTGCACGTCGTACACCTCGGCGTGGATCCGTACGAGCACGCCCCGCAGCGCGGGGATCCCCCAGCGGGACACGTCCCACTCGAGCCCGTCGAACTTCTTGCCCTTGCTGGAACCGAACCGGTTGCAGACGTCGACCTGGTGCTCGGCCAGCACGTTCACGCAGAAGAGGCCCGACTTCCTGATCCGCGGCCAGGTGCGGCCGCCGCGGTCGGCGCAGAACAGCACCAGTGGCGGCTCCAGGGAGACCGAGGCGAACGACTGGCAGGCGAAACCCACGGGCTCGCCGTCGTCGGTGCCGGTCACCACGGTCACCCCGCTGGCGAACATCCCCATCGCCCGCCGGAACTCCAGTGGCGTGGGCGGAGCCACCTCCGCGGACTCATCGACCGCCACATCGATAGGGCCTGCCGTCAGCGCGGACTCGGTGGACTCGACTGCCATGCGTTCACCTCGCGTTGCCATCGCACCCGCCGCCGTGGCGGATCTCCTGTCTCGAACCTACAAAGCGCCCCGCGACGTGCCGGAGGGCGGATCCCGTTGAGTGGAAGGCTTTCCGGGAGCCGGGCATTCCCGTCGCACCACCACAGGCCGCCCAGACGGGGGAGGGCGGCGACATCCCGCTCATCGGGATCCTCGCTATGGCGGCACGCCACCGTTGGTTACGTTCCCCGAAGCTGACATTTCTCTGACTGGGACGGAAGATGACCACCGAGTTGACCTACGAGTCGACGTCGCGTGAACTCGCGACGGATCAGGGCGTGCTGCGCTACCACGAGGCCGGGGAAGGCCCGCCGCTGCTGCTCCTGCACGGCTCTGGGCCCGGCGTCACCGGCTGGCGCAACTTCCGCGGCAACCTCGCCACGTTCGCCGAGCACTTCCGCTGTCTCGTCCTGGAGTTCCCCGGGTTCGGGGTCAGCGACCCGACCCCCGAGCACCCGATGGTCGCCGCGAGATCGGCGGTGATCCGCTTCCTCGACGGCCTCGGCCTGCGGCAGGTCGACGTGATCGGCAACTCCATGGGCGGGTTCGTGGGCACCGACGTGGCGATCGCCCATCCCGACCGGGTGCGCCGGCTGGTCACGATCGGCGGCATGGGCAGGAACATCTTCAGCCCCGCCCCAGGTGAGGGCGTCAAGCTGCTGACGGAGTTCACCGACGACCCCACCCGAGAGCGGCTCGTCCGGTGGCTCCACTCCATGGTTTACAACCCGGCGATGGTGACCGAGGAACTGATCGAGGAGCGCTGGGCCCTGGCGACCGAGCCCGAGACGCTGGCCGCGGCCAAGCGCATGTACGGCTCGGCCGCGTTCGCCGCCAACATGGCCGCCCAGGCGGCCTCCGCCACCCCGCCGTCATGGGCGATGCTGCACAAGCTGAAGGCCAGGACGCTGCTCACGTGGGGCCGCGACGACCGGGTCAGCCCCGTCGACATGGCGCTGCTGCCCATGCGCATGATCCCCGACGTCGAGGTGCACATCTTCCCCAACTGCGGGCACTGGGTGATGATCGAGCAGAAGGCGGCCTGGGAGAGCGCCGTGTTGGCCTTCCTCACCAGGAAGGACGGCGAGTGAGCGCGCACTGGGACGAGGAGTTCGACCTCGTCGTGGTCGGCAGCGGCGGCGGCGGCATGACGGCCGCGCTGGCCGCGTACGACAGCGGGCTGTCGGTCATCGTCGTCGAGAAGGGCTCGATGTACGGCGGCAGCACCGGGATCTCCGGCGGGGGGATCTGGATCCCCAACAACCCGACCCTGCGGGCCAAGGGGCACGACGACAGCCGCGAGTCCGTCCGCCGCTACCTCGAACTGATCACCGAGGGGCGGGTCCCGCCGGCCCGGCTGGAGGCGTACGTCGACAACGGCCCGGCGGCGATGGAACTGCTCGGCAAGAGCAAGTGGATGCGCTTCTTCTGGGTGAAGGGCTACGCCGACTACCACCCCGAACTGGAGGGCGGCCGTCCGCTCGGCCGGACCATCGAGGCGCTGCCGTTCGACACCCGCAACCTGCGGGAGGACGAGCGGTTCCAGCGTCCCAACAGCATGAAAGGCCCCCTCGGCCTGTGGATCACCGCCAAGGACTACCACGACCTGGCCATGGTGAAGCGCACCTGGCGCGGCCGCTGGGCCTCGGTCGTCGCGGCCTGGCGGGTGTCGTCCAACGTGATCCGCCGGCGGCACATGGCCACCGGCGGGCGGGCGCTGGTCGCCCGGCTGCGGATGGCGATGAAGGACGCCGGGATCCCGCTGTGGCTGAAGACGCCGATGACCGGCCTGGTCACCGGCGAGAGCGGCGCCGTCGCCGGCATCACCGCCGAGCGCGACGGCACGCCCGTCCGCATCCGCGGCAGGTACGGCGTGCTGCTGGCCACCGGCGGATTCGACCACAACCAGCAGATGCGTGAGAAGTACCTGCCGGAGAGCGGCCGGGCCGACTTCGGCATGGGCGCCAGGGAGAACACCGGCGACGGCATCCTGGCCGGCGAGCGGGTCGGCGCGGCACTGGACCTGATGGACGACGCCTGGTGGATGCCGGCCGTGCAGCACCCGGCGGGGGCGACGATCCCGCTGGTGTCGGAGCGCTCCATCCCGCCGTCGGTCATCGTCTCGGCCGAGGGCAGGAGGTTCACCAACGAGTCGGCGCCGTACGTGAACTTCGTCCACGACCAGCTCGAGGGCGGGCACGTGCCCGCGTGGTTCGTGATGGACGCCAAGGCCCGCTCCCGCTACCCGTTCGCCCAGATCCTGCCCGGGGCGCCGATCCCGAAGGCGTTCTACGACAAGGGCCTGGCCTTCCGGGCCGACACGATCGCCGAACTGGCCGCCAAGATCGGTGTGCCCGCCGGCGCGCTGACCGAGACCATCGAGCGCTTCAACGGGTTCGCCCGGACCGGCGAGGACAGCGACTTCGGCCGCGGCGACAGCGCCTACGACCGCTACTACGGCGACCCCACGCTGAAGAACCCGACCATGGACCTGATCGACAAGGCGCCGTTCTACGCCTTCCGGATCGAAGCCGGCGACCTCGGCACCAAGGGCGGGCTGGTCTGCGACGAGCACAGCCGGGTGCTGCGCGCCGACGGCTCGGTGATCGAGGGCCTGTACGCCACGGGCAACGTCTCGGCCTCGGTGATGGGCAACGAGTACGCCGGGGCGGGCGCCACGATCGGTCCCTCGATCGTCTTCGGGTACATCGCCGCCCGGCACGCGGCGGCGGTGCGATCGGGCGCGGGTGTGGCCTGAGATGTCGCCGCACTTGAAGGTCCGGGTCGTCGAGGTCGTCAAGGAGACCCCGGACGCCCACTCCCTCGTGCTCGAACCCGCCGACGGGGACCACGCCAGGTTCGGCTACAAGCCCGGACAGTTCCTGACCATCCGGGTGCCGACCACCCGCCCCGAGGGCGCGGCCCGCTGCTACTCGCTCAGCAGTTCACCCGTCTGCGGTGAGAAGCTCAAGGTGACGGTCAAGCGGACCAGGGACGGCTACGGCTCGAACTGGATCTGCGACAACGTCACCGAGGGCGACGTGCTGGAGGTGCTGCGTCCCTCCGGGACGTTCACCCCCGCCTCGCTCGACGAGGACCTGCTGCTGTTCGCGGCGGGCAGCGGCGTCACGCCGGTCATGTCGATCCTCAAGTCCTGCCTGCGCGCCGGGAAGGGGAGCGTCACCCTCGTCTACGCCAACCGGGACGAGAACTCGGTCATCTTCCGCGATGAGCTGATCGCGCTGGCCGGCGAGCACGGTGAGCGGCTGACCGTCGTCCACTGGCTGGAGTCGGTGCAGGGCCTGCCCACCGCGGCCGCGCTGGCCGCCCTGGCCAGGCCGTACGCGGCACGTGAGGCGTTCGTCTGCGGTCCCGGGCCGTTCATGGACCTGGTCTCCGAGGCGCTGAGCGGCCTGGGGGTTCCCGACCGGCGGATCAGGGTCGAGCGGTTCGAGTCGCTGACCGGCGACCCGTTCGCCGACTCCGACGTGGTCATCGACTCCGCCGGGCCCACGGCCACGGTCGAGGTCACGCTCGACGGCGAGACCCGCACCCTGGACTGGCCCAAGGGCAACACGCTGCTCGACGTGATGCTGGCCGCCGGGATGGACGCTCCGTACTCCTGCCGTGAGGGGTCGTGCAGCGCCTGCGCCTGCGTCCTGCTCGACGGCGAGGTCACGCTGGAGCGCAACACGATCCTCGACGCGCAGGACCTCGCCGAGGGCCTCATCCTCGGCTGCCAGGCCATCCCGGTCACCGACCAAATCAAGATCAGCTATGACGACTGAGACCACACAGGAGGACGGGATGCTTGAGGAGGCGCTGCGCGCGGAAGCGGCGGAGCGGCTGTGGGCGGCCGAGCGCGACCGGGCGCCGATCGAGCCGCTGACCGAGTCCTTCCCCGGCATCGACGTCGTCGACGCCTACGAGATCCAGCTCATCAACATCCGCCGCCGCCTGGCCGAGGGGGCCGGGGTGTACGGGCACAAGGTGGGGCTGTCCTCACCGGTGATGCAGAAGATGATGGGCGTCGACGAGCCCGACTACGGCCACCTGCTCGACACGATGGTGCTGTCGGAGGACGAGCCCGTCCAGACCGGCCGGTACTGCTACCCCCGCATCGAGGTCGAGATCGGCTACGTGCTCGGGTCGAGCCTGCCCGGCGAGGGGTGCACCGAGGAGGACGTGCTGGCCGCCACGGAGTACATCGTGGCGAGCCTGGAGCTCATCGACAGCCGCATCAGGGACTGGAAGATCGGCCTGGCCGACACGATCGCCGACAACGCGTCCTCGGCCGGCGTGCTGCTGGGCGCAGCCCGGCGCACCCCGGCCGAGCTGCGGGCCGCCGGCGTGGACATCGCCGACATCGAGGCCGTGCTCTACAACGGCGATGCCGAGGTGACGCGGGGCAACACCAGTGCGGTCCTGGGCGATCCGACCACCGCCGTCGCCTGGCTGGCCAGGAAGGTCGCCTCCTTCGGGGTCAAGCTCGAGGCGGGCCACGTCATCCTCCCCGGGTCCTGCACCCGAGCCGTCGACGTGCGCCCCGGCGACACCTTCCGCGCCGAGTTCGCCGGGCTCGGCTCCGTGACCGCTCGATTCGAATGAGGGTGAGATCAGTGACATCTGGACGGACCAGGGCGAGTGCCGCGATCGTCGGCTCGGGGAACATCGGGACCGACCTGATGTACAAGCTGCTGCGGTCGGAGGTGATCGAGCCGCGCTGGATGATCGGCGTGGATCCCGAAAGCCCGGGCCTGAAGCGGGCCAGGGACAACGGCCTGATCGCCTCGGCCGACGGCGTGGACTGGCTACTCGCCCAGGACGAGCGTCCCGACATCGTCTTCGAGGCGACCTCGGCGTACGTCCACCGGGAGAACGCGCCCAGGTACAAGGAGCTCGGCATCCAGGCCGTGGACCTGACCCCGGCCGCGATCGGCCCGGCTGTGGTGCCGGCGGTGAACCTCGGCGCGCACCTGGACGCGCCCAACGTCAGCCTGATCACCTGCGGCGGCCAGGCCACGATCCCGATGGTGTACGCGGTCTCCCGGGTGACCGAGGTGGCGTACGCGGAGATCGTCGCCAGCGTCGCGTCCCCGTCGGCCGGTCCCGGCACCCGCGCCAACATCGACGAGTTCACCAAGACGACAGCCCGTGGCATCGAGACGATCGGCGGCGCCCGGCGGGGCAAGGCCATCATCATCCTCAACCCGGCCGAGCCGCCGATGCTCATGCAGGACACGATCTTCTGTTCGATCCCCGTCGACGCCGACCGGGAGGCCATCGCGACCTCGATCAAGGAGGTCGCCGCCGAGGTCGCCTCCTACGTGCCCGGCTACCGGCTGCGCACCGAGCCGCAGTTCGACGACCCGACGGCGGTCAGCGGCGGGCTCGCCCGCGTCGCGGTGTTCGTCGAGGTCGAGGGCGCCGGCGACTTCCTGCCGCCCTACTCGGGCAACCTCGACATCATGACGGCCGCCGCCACCAAGGTCGGCGAGGGCTTCGCGCAGCGCATCCACTCGTAAGGAGATCGACCCATGCCCTACAGCGCCGACCTCGACATCCGCATCACGGACTCGTGCCTGCGGGACGGCTCGCACGCCAAGCAGCACCAGTTCACCGTCGAGCACGTCAGGTCCATCGTCGCCGCGCTCGATGACGCGGGCGTGCCGGTCATCGAGGTGACGCACGGCGACGGCCTCGGCGGTTCGTCGTTCAACTACGGCTTCAGCCACACTCCGGAGCAGGAGCTGATCAAGGCCGCGGTGGCCACGGCCAAGCGCGCCAAGATCGCCTTCTTGATGCTGCCCGGTGTCGGTGTCAAGGACGACATCCGCGAGGCCGCCGACAACGGTGCGAGCATCTGCCGGATCGCCACGCACTGCACCGAGGCCGACGTCTCCATCCAGCACTTCGGCCTGGCCCGGGAGCTCGGCCTGGAGACCGTCGGGTTCCTGATGATGTCGCACAGCCAGCCGCCGGAGGTGCTGGCCGAGCAGGCGCGGATCATGGCGGACGCCGGGTGCCAGTGCGTGTACGTCGTCGACTCGGCGGGCGCGTTGATCATGGAGCAGACCAGCGACCGGATCGCCGCCCTCGTGGCGGAGCTCGGCTCCGACGCCCAGGTCGGCTTCCACGGCCACGAGAACGTCGGGCTCGGGGTCGCCAACTCGATCCTCGCCGTGCGGGCCGGTGCCCAGCAGATCGACGGTTCGGTGCGGAGGTTCGGCGCGGGCGCGGGTAACACGCCGCTGGAGGCGTTCGCCGCCGTCACCGAGAAGCTCGGCATCCGCACCGGCATCGACACCCTCAAGATCATTGACGCCGCCGAGGACGTGGTGCGCCCGATCATGGACGGCGAGTGCCTGCTCGACCGGATGACGCTGACCATGGGCTACGCGGGCGTCTACTCCAGCTTCCTCAAGCACGCCGATCGTCAGGCCAAGAAGTACGGCGTGTCCGGCGCCGAGATCCTCATCGAGGCCGGGCGCCGCAAGCTGATCGGCGGACAGGAAGACCAGCTCATCGAGATCGCGGTCGCCCTCGCGGCGAAGAAGTGAGACAAACTATGACAAATCCGGTTCTGGAAGCGGTCACCCAGCGGGCCGAGGAGATCGCCGCCCTCGGCCCCTCCAATGAGGCGCTGGGCCGGCTGGACGACCAGGCGGCCAAGGTGCTGCGCGAGACGGGCGTCATCCGGATGCTGCAGCCGAAGACCCACGGCGGCCTCGAGGTGCACCCCCGAGAGTTCGCCGAGACCGTGATGAAGATCGCCAGCCTGGACGGTTCGACCGGCTGGGTGGCCGGTGTCGTCGGCGTGCACCCGTGGGAGATGGCGTTCGCCGACCCCAAGGTGCAGCAGGAGGTCTGGGGGGAGAACCAGGACACCTGGATGGCCTCGCCGTACGCGCCGATGGGCATCGCCCGGCCGGTCGAGGGCGGCTACATCTTCAACGGCCGCTGGCAGTTCTCCTCCGGGACCGACCACTGCGACTGGATCTTCCTCGGCGGCATCCTCGGCGACGCCGAAGGCAATCGGACCCAGCCGCCGCAGCAGCTGCACCTGATCCTGCCGCGCTCCGACTACGAGATCGTCAAGGACTCCTGGAACGTTGTCGGACTGCGCGGGACCGGCAGCAAGGACATCATCGTCAAGGACGCGTTCGTCCCCGACTACCGGGTCATCCCGGTCGCGAAGGTGTTCGACGGCAGTGCCGTCAGGGAGGCGGGGCTGACCAACCCGACCTACCTCCTGCCGTTCTCCGTCGCCTTCCCGCTCGGCATCACCGCGTCGGTGATCGGCATCGCCGAGGGCGCGCTCGCTCACCACATGGCCTACCAGAAGGGCCGCGTTCAGATCACCGGCACCAAGATCAAGGACGATCCGTACGTGCTCTACGCGATCAGCGAGGCGGCGGCGGAGATCGCGGCGGCGCGCGCGGCGCTGCTCGACAACGTCTCGCGCATGTACGACGCCGTCGTCGCGGGCCGTGAGATCACCTTCGACGACCGCGCGGTGGGCCGGCGCACCCAGGTCCAGGCGGCCTGGCGGGCGGTGCGCGCGGTCGACGAGATCGTGGCGAGGTCGGGTGGCAACGCCATGCGCGTGGACAACCCCATCCAGCGCTTCTGGCGGGACGCCCACGTGGGCCTGACCCACGCCATCCACGTGCCGGGCGCGGTCTTCCATGTCTCGGCGCTGACCCAGCTCGGCATCGAGCCGCCCCAGGGCCCGATGCGTTCGATGATCTGAGAACCCGGACGATCTGAGGACCCGGACGATCTGAGAACCACAACCGCGACCACAACGGAAAAGGCCCCGCCGGCGCGCGTCTCTCCCTCCAGCGCGCCGGCGGGGCCTTTTGATTGCCCGGCCTTTCCTGCCCGGGTTTTTCAGGCCCGGGCTGTTCGAGGTCGGCTCAGAGCACCGCGCCCGATCCCTCGCGGACACGGGGCGCGCGCCGCTTGGTGCTCGGCGACGGCGGCGGCTGCTTGCTGAACCTCTCCAGCTCGATGGCCGCCGGCCCGGCGAAGAACGCCGACGACAGCGTGCCCACGAGGATGCCGATGAGCAGGGCGATCGCGAAGTCCTGCAGGGAGGACCCGCCGAACAGCGCCAGCGCCCCCACGACGATCATCGTGCTGCCGCCGGTGTTCACCGTGCGCGGCACGGTCTGCAGCACCGCGGAGTTCACGACCTGGGCGAACGGCGCCTTGCGGTTCGCCGGCCACAGCTCACGGACCCGGTCGAAGACGATGACCTTGTCGTTCACCGAGTAGCCGACGATGGTGAGCAGCGCGGCCAGGAAGACCCCGTCGATGGGTTTGCCCAGCCAGGCGAACGTGCCGACGACGGCGGCGGTGTCCACGAACAGCGCGAGCACGGCGGCCGCGCCGAACGTCCACCTGAATCGGATCGCCAGGTAGACGAGCTGCGCCGCCAGCGCGAGGCCGAGCGCGATGAGCGCGTTCCTGCGCAGTTCCTCACCCAGGCTGGGCCCGATCAGTTCGTCGCGCTGCTTGGTGACGTCACCGACCTTCTTGCCGAGCGCCTCCTCGATGGCGGCCACCTCGTCGGCGCTGATCTGCCCGGTCCGCACGGAGACCGCGTTGTCGGTCATCTGCACGACGGCCGAGGGGAACCCGGCGTCCGACACGGCCTGCCTGGCCACGCCGGCATCGACGGTCTTGCTGGTGGCGAACTCCATGATCCGGCCGCCGGTGAACTCCACACCGAAGTTCAGCCCACGGGCGAACAGTCCCACGAACATCACCACGATCAGCGCCCCGGAGACGGCGAGCCAGAGCCGCCCACGCGACATGAGGTCCAGTTTCCGCCGGTTCATCCAGGACCTGACCCGGCCGATCGAACCGAGGCCGGACACCTTCGGGTTGATCCTGCCGATCAGGAAGTGGGTGAACACCCGGGTGATCACCATCGCCGAGAACATCGAGGCGATCACACCGATGCCCAGCGTCACGCCGAAGCCCTTGACCGGCCCCGACGCCAGCCAGAACAGCAGGCCGGCGGCGAGCAGGGTGGTGACGTTGGAGTCGGCGATCGCGCTCCAGGCGTGCTTGAATCCACGGTCCAGCGACGCCTTCAGACCGCGCTGACGCGATTCGCTGTACTCCTCCCTGGCCCGTTCGAAGACCAGCACGTTGGCGTCGACCGCCATGCCGATCGCGAGAACGAAACCGGCCAGGCCGGGCAGCGTGAGCGTGGCACCCATGGCCACCAGTCCCGCGTAGGCGATCAGGGCGTAGCAGCCGAGGGCGAGCGCGGCCAGCACGCCCACCAGACGGTAGATGACACCGATGAAGATCGCGGTGAGGAGCACGCCCAGGAGGCCCGCCTTGGCGCTGGCCTCGATGGCGTCGGCGCCGAGGGTCGGGCCGACCGTGCGCTGCTCGACCAGCTCCAGCGGCACCGGCAGCGAACCGCCCTTGATCAGCACCGCCAGGTTCTGCGCCTCCTCGGCGGTGAACGACCCGGTGATCTGCGTGGTGCCGCCGGAGATGCCGGCCTTGCAGCCGATCGACTCGTCCACCTGCGGTGAGGAGATGACCTCGTTGTCGAGCACGATGGCGACCCGGCGCTTGGGATCGCCGACCGGCTCGCAGGCCGCGTTGCCGGTCAGCTCCCGCCAGGGGCCCGCCTCCTTGAAGTCGATGGTGACGAACCAGCCGGGACCCATCTGGGGGTCGCTGCGCGCGGCGGCGTCCGTGACGCCGGCGCCGCTGATCGCCACCGGGCCGAGCTTCAGCTTCTGGCCGCTCTCGTCCGCGACGGCGTCTTTGTCGTCGGCCTCGGCGACGCCGAGCACGGAGTGGAAGTTGAGCTGCGCGGTCTTGCCGATGACGTTGGCGGCCTCGCGCGGGTCGAGCACGCCGGGCAGCTCGACGATGATCCGCTTCTCGCCGGAGCGGACCAGGGTGGGATCGACGACTCCGAGGGCGTCCGCGCGGCGCCGGAGTACGTCGAGAGCACGGTCGGTGGACTCCGAGTCCGCCTTGACCGTGGGTGTGTCTTTCGTCTCGAAGACGAGTTGGGTGCCGCCGCGCAGGTCCAGACCGAGGCGCGGGGCCATGGTCAGGGCCAGCAGCAGCGAGGACGCGATGACGGCGAGCGCCGCCAGCGCGCGCCACAAGGGCGCACGTGACATTCGAGCCTCCACAGGCTTGTCGTTATGGGAAACGTGTCACTGCTCTGTGGAGGGCGGCGCTCTGGCCGGGACGGTCGACGTGTTCGCGGGCACGGGCACGTCGCGGCCCGCCGAGGGGTTCTCGCCCGCGATGAGGAGAGAGCGGTGCGGCATGGCCACCGGAAGCACGGCCAGCCCACCCGGCGTGGCGTGCGCGCCGGAGCGCAAATGGAGCCGGGGCACCCGGTGCTGCTGCTGAGCCACCCCGGGCCGGGGCAGGCGCCACTGCTCGGCAGTGGCGTGGTCGTCGACCCATTGCAACGCGGTATAGGCGGTGCCGGCCCGGTGGGCCGCCGACTGTGCGTCCGCCGGGGAAGCACCTGCCGCCAGGAAGAACGCGGGCAGCAGAAGGAGCAACGCGGTGGTCAGTCTGCTCCGCATCGTCCCTCCTCTCCCGTTTAACACGTCACCGTATCCGCTAACCCTGTTGGGTGAACGCCACCAGGATCGGGAATGGGATAACGATGGTGCTCTTTTTCGCAGGCTGGGTTATGGTCGGCATCATGGCGACCTCGCGGCGGAGCAGACCCGGGTTCACCGCCTTTTCGGTGGCGGTGGGCCTGCTCGTGCTCGCCCTGATGCTCATCGCATCGTCGCCGGCCTGGTACGGCAGCGACCCTGCCCAGCGCACGATGGGAGCGGCCGCCGGGGTCTGGACGCCCGGGGCGTGGATGGCCCCGTCGTCGACGGCGCCGGCCACCGCGGTCGCCTCCGAGCAACCACCGGCCTTCTGGCGGCTCCGTCACCCGGCGACCTCCGGGGCGGCGAACCAGCCGTCATTCCGCATGCCCGCCTGGCCCGATCCGGGCGCGATAGGCAGCCCACAGCAGACGGCACATCGCACCGCGGGTTCGCGAAGTCCTCCAGCCATCTGATCACTCGTTCTCACACCCGACACGTGGCGCATCGCGCCGGTCGGGCGTTTACGCGTACCGACCGGATTTCCGCGCGCGCCCGACCAGTTCCCCCGGGGAGCCGGCCGGAGCAGCGCGCGCCGCGTTCGTTGATTTGGAGTGATGCCATCATGGCAGAGATCGGATCGGCTCGCCGCCTGATGGAGGATTATCAGCGGCACATCGTACAGCTCGCGGAGCTCCGCGTGCTGCTGGAGGAGCGGCTCGGCGCGGCCGACGCCGGACTCGACGACATCGCCGAGATAGAGGCGGCCATCGAGAGGATGGACCGCGGGTTGTACGGCACCTGCCGACGGTGCGAGGCGTTCATCCCGGTAGTCCAGCTCCGGCTCGCCCCGCACAAGCAGGAGTGCGCGGCCTGCCGGGAGCGCATGCGGATGAGCGCATGACAGCCGTCGCCCGGCCCGCCGGCCGGGCGATCTGACGACAACCGCAGGCCGCGGATCAACTGACCACTGATATCCCGCTCCGGCCCGGCTCGCATGCCCGCCGGTGCGATCAGGCCTGCCCATGCGGGCCATCACCTGACTCGACGACCACGCATCGGGACCTTCCCGTGCCTCCCCACCGAAAGGATTTCGATCATGACCACAAGTGACGAGTTCACCGGGATCAGCGACGTGCAGATTCGGCTCATCCGCGAGGAGCTGGAAGAGCAGCTCTCCCGGCGCAACACCCAGTTGCGCGACCTCAGGTCAGTAGTGGACGGCGGTGGGGGCGAGGCCGTGGCGCGCCTGGACGCGCTCGCCGACATCGCGTCCACCGAGCGGGCGATCGCGGAGGTCAGCAAGAGCCTCGCGCGGATGGACGACGGTTCGTACGGCACGTGCGCAGACTGCGCCAAGGAGATCCCGTTCAACCGGCTGAAGATCCGGCCGCTCACCCGTTACTGCATCAACTGCCAGCGGCGTCACGAGACTCGCTGAGGACCCGCGAGAAACGGCGGTCCCGCCGTCCACCGGGGCCGCCGTTCTCAACCGCTCACCCGCAACCGCGACCTCGCCGCCCCGCCAGGGCGGAGCGCAAACACGGTCGCACGCCCGATGCCCTGGCTCGCCCCGGTCGCCATTGCGCGTGGTTTATCCCGTTTTATGGCCTCTTTCGCGGGCCCATCGTCCAGGGCTCCCGTGAAGGGAAAAGCGCGAATTCTCACTGAGCGGGAAGCGCGGTACGACCCTCTCGCCTGTCTGCCACTTTTGAAGCAAAACCGCGACCTCAACGGGCAGATTGGTGGACAAGTGACGCAGATCCGGGGACTTGGATATCTCAAGGTCCAGACGCGTGACATCGGACGATGGCGTGATCTCGTGATCGACGGACTCGGCTTCGCCGAGGGGTCCGGGCCAGACCCGGCAGGCCTGTACCTGCGCATGGACGAGCGCCGCGCGCGGCTGGCATTGCTGCCCGGGGACTGCGATCGGGTGCTCGCCGTCGGCTGGGAGGTTCGCGACCAGTTCGCGCTGGCCGCGGTCGGCCGCGCCGTGGAGGCGTCCGGCACGCCGGTGAAAGTGCTCTCCGATGAGGAGGCCGCCGAGCGGGACGCCGAGCAGGTGATCACGTTCACCGATCCGGCGGGCATCCCCGTGGAGGTCTACTTCGGTCCCGTGCTCGACCACAGCCCGGTCATCACCGGGAGGGGCCAGCGGTTCGTGACCGGTGCGCAGGGGATGGGCCACGTCGTGGTCCCCACCACCGCGATGGAGGAGACCGTCTCCTTCTACACCGAGGTGCTCGGTTTCCTGCCGCGCGGCGCCATCAAGATGGGCGGCGGCAGGCCGCCGTACCGGCGGGTGCGCTTCTTGGGAGTCAACCAGCGCCACCACAGCCTCGCCATCTGCCCGGCCGGGTTCGCCGGGGACCCGGGCCTGGTGCACCTGATGGTCGAGGTCGACACCCTCGACGCGGTCGGCATGGCGCTCGACCGGGTGCGGGAGCTCGGCTTCTCCATCTCCTCGACCCTGGGCCGGCACACCAACGACAAGATGGTCTCCTTCTACGTCCGCGCCCCCGGTGGCTGGGACATCGAGTACGGCACCGAGGGCATGCTCGTCGACGAGACGCACTACACGGCCGAGGAGATCACCGCGGACAGCTACTGGGGCCACGACTGGTCCGGGTCCGAGCCGCTGGCCACGTTCGTTCCGAAGGCATGAGGGGAGGGGCCATGCGGTCGGTGGAACCGGTGGCGGCGAGCACGGTCGCCGCTTTCGATCACGAATGCGATGTCCTGGTCGTCGGGTTCGGCTGCGCCGGGGCGGCGGCGGCCTTCGAGGCGGCGTCCGCGGGCGCACGGGTGCTGGTGCTGGAGCGCGCGGGCGGGCCGGGCGGCTCGTCGGCCATGTCGGGCGGCGAGCTCTACCTCGGCGGCGGCACCGCGGTGCAGAAGGCCTGCGGCTTCGACGACACGCCCGACGACATGTTCACCTATCTGAAGGCGGCACTGGGCCCGCACGCGGACGAGGAGAAACTGCGCCTCTACTGCGACGGCAGCGTCGAGCATTTCGAGTGGTTCCGCGACCGCGGTCTCACGTTCAACGAGAGCATGTACGACGCGCCGAGCTGGATGCCGCCCACGCAGGACGGCCTGATGTGGCTGGGTGAGAACGCCTGGCCGTACGACACGGTCGCCCGGCCGGCCCCGCGCGGTCACCGGCCCGCCACCGAAAGCTTCGGCGGCTGGCTGATCATGGAGAAGCTGGTCGCGGCCGCCAAGGCCGCCGGCGCGGCCTGCCACACCGACACCCGCGCCGCCAATCTGGTGGTCGACAACGCCGGCCGGGTGGTCGGCGTCGTGGCGCGGCAGTACGGCGAGACGGTGACCTACCGGGCGCACCGCGGGGTGATCCTCACCACCGGCGGGTTCGTGGACAACGAGGAGATGCTCGAGCAGCACGCTCCGGTGCTGCTGGGCCACGGCAAGGTCAGCGACGGGCTCGACGACGGCGACGGCATCCAGATGGCGGCCGCGATCGGGGCCGCGACCCGGCGGATGGCGGCCGTGCAGATCGCGATGTCGGCCCTGCCCGCGATGCTGGTGCGCGGCATGCTCGTCAACGCCCTCGGGCAGCGGTTCATCAACGAGGACGTCTATCCCGGCCTGTTCAGCGTAGCCGCGCTGCAGCACCAGCCGGGGCCGTACTGGGCGATCGTCGACGAGGAGGGCTACGAGGACATCCCCGAGCGGGACCTGTGGGGGGTGCGTCCCACGTTCGTCGCCGAGACGCTCGCGGAGCTTGAGCAGGAGCTCGGCATGCCGGCCGGCGCCCTCGAGTCGGCGGTCGTCACCTACAACCGTCACGCGGAGCGGGGCGAGGACCCCTATTTCCACAAGGCCGCGAAGTGGCTCAGGCCGCTCAGGGCGCCGTTCGCGGCGGTCGACCCGCGCCTGGGGTTCAACCCCGGCGACCGGGAGAGCGCCGGTGCCGGAAGCGGCGCCTCCGGATTCACCCTCGGTGGTCTGCACACCACCGTCGACGGGGTCGTGCTGAACAACTCGGGGCAGCCGATCCCGGGTCTGTACGCCGCGGGCCGGGCCGCCTCCGGCATCCACGGCGAGGGCTACATCAGCGGGACCTCGCTCGGCGACGGCACGTTCTTCGGCCGCCGGGCCGGCCGGGCCGCGGCCGCCGACGCGTGACGTTCGTCGTGCTGCCCTGCTCCACGATCCGGCCGTCTCCCATCACCATGATGGGGGACCGCCGGTCACAGGCCCGATCGGTCCAGGCATGCGGTTGACGGGGTGGGGGAACCCGCGAGTGGCGGGGGTGCGGGAACTGGTCGCCGCGGTCGGCCGCCACTCGCGGACCTGAGGATCTATTTCGCGGCCGGCGGAAGCATGCGCTTCATGGCTTCGTGGGAGCCGCGGACCAACTCGGCGCGGGGGAAGCCGCTGCGCTTCTCGGCGGTTCTCTGGTTGCCGCCGGCGATCCAGACCGGTCCGTCGGCCAGATGCGCCAGGCCCTCGCGGGCGACGTCGTCCGGCTCGGCGACGTTGAGGCCCGGGAGGTCCATCCGCAGCCCGGCCCGCTCCATCGCCGGAGTGCGGGTGACCCCCAGGACCAGCTCCAGCACGTGCACACCGTGCTCGCCGAGCTCCAGCCACAGGCCCTCCGTGAAGACGCGGATGAACGCCTTGGCCGCCGAATAGACGGTGATCTGCGGCTGGCCCAGGTAACCGGACAGTGAGCCGACCAGCATGATCCCGCCACGCCGGCGCTCCTTCATCAGCGCGCCGAAGTGGTGGGTCAGGGCGAGCTGGGCCGTGATGTTGAGGTCGATCACGCCCTGCACCCGGTCCAGGTCGCCGGTGACGAACTCGTGGCCGTAGGTGTTCGCCCCCGCATTGAAGATCATCAGGCCGACTTCGAGATCGTCGGTCGCCGACCGGACGGCCTTCAGCGCACCCGGGTCGATCAGATCCAGCTCCAAGGTGCGCACCTCGACGCCCTTCGCCCGGACCCGCTCGGCGGTCTCCGCCAGCGGGCCGGGTTTGCGGGCGATGAGCACGAGGTTGATCCCGGCGTCGGCGAGCTGTTCGGCGAACGACGCGCCCACGCCCTCGGAACCGCCGGCGATCACGGCCCAGGGGCCGTACACATCCCTGTCGATCATTGGCTCTCTTCGTGTTCGTATAGATCATCCGGCACGGTGACGGCGCCGTCCAGGGCCGCCTGCGCGATCGTCTCGCTCAGTGCCGTGCAGCCCAGGAAGACGTCGCCGCAGGTGCCGTTGCCGGTGGCGCGCCGCTCCAGGCAGGCATTCGTCGCATCCTCGTCCCACTGGATGCTGGTCTGCTGCCAGCTCGCCTTGCGCACCTGCACGGCGGCGCCGCACTGGCGGCACGCCAACGATTGCATCGGCGCGCCGTCCAGCAGGCGGTTGTCCGTACGGATCGTCATGCGGGCTGGCCTTCCGCGGCCCGGCGGGCGAGGTTCTGCTCGACCTCCTTCTTCCACGCCTCGATCGGCCGGGAGGTGTCGAGCTCGAACTCGAAGCGCTCCACCATCTCCGGCTTGACGTCGGCGACGTCGACGTAGAACTGCTCGTACCAGCGGCGGAGCTGGTAGACCGGCCCGTCCTCCTCGCACAGCAGGGGGTTGTCGATCCGGGTCTTGTTCCTCCAGATCTCGACGTCCTGGTTGAAGCCGCTGAGGATGTACTTGCTCATCGTCCGGGCCATCTCATCGGCCGCCTCGCCCGGGAACTGCTCGCTCCGCTCCACGATGATGCCGGAGTGCAGCACGAACGAGTTCGCGTCGATCGGGTAGTGGCAGTTGAGCAGGACCGCCTGGACGTCCATGCCCTCGTAGTGGTAGGTCAGGTCGTCGATCATGAAGGACGGGCCGTAGTACGACGCTACCGAGGTGTTGCCCAGCATCTTCAGCGCGCCGTCCTTGGCATGCTGCGTCATGTCCGCGCGGGCGGTGCCGTTCATGTACTGCGTGGCCACGTGCCCCTCGAAGACGTTCTTGAAGAACGTCGGGAACGAGTTGTGGACGTAGAAGAAGTGCGCCATGTCGACGACGTTGTCGATGACCTCGCGACAGTTGGTGTGGACGACGGTCTCGTTCCAGACCCAGTCGGTCCAGCCGTCGCTCGTCGCGCCCTCGATGCGGGGGATCGTCACCTCGGGCGGCGGCGGGTTGCCCTCGGGGTCGTTCCAGAGGAACAGCATGCCGTCCTGATCCAGCGTCGGCCAGGCGGCGGTGCGGGCACGCCGCGGGACCCGCCGGGAGTAGGGGATCTCCGTGCAGCGGCCGTCGCCGCCCCAGCGCCAGTCGTGGAACGGGCAGGCGATCTCGTTGCCCTTGATCGTGCCCTGGGAAAGGTCCCCGCCCATGTGCCTGCAGTAGGCGTCGAGCACGTTCAGCTTGCCGTCGCCGCTCTGGAAGACGACGAGCTTCTGGCCGAAGGCGCGGACGGTGTGCGGCTTGCCGTCCTTGAACTTCTCGGACAGGCCGAGGCAGTGCCACCCGCGGGCGAATCGCGTCGGGACCGCTTCCGCTTCGATTGTACGGACCTCGTCGTTGTCCACCTCGACAGTCACGTTGACCCATCCCTTCAGGAGGTCGGTTCTCTCAACGTGCAAAAGTAGGTCCGTGCGCTCACCCCCCGCGAAGGTAATCCCATTGGGCGGGATGGTCCGGACATGCGTATACCGGTGCGACGCACCATCATGGACGTCATCTGTCCGGACGAGCGCGACACGGAGAAACCCCACCATGAGCAACGAGGCGAGCAACGAGGCGAGCAACGAGGTCCTGGATTCGGTCCGTGCGCTGCTGCCGAAGATCGCCGAGCGGGCCGGGTCGACCGACGAGAACCGGCGGGTTCCGGCGGAGACGATCCAGGAGCTCATCGCGGCGGGGTTCTTCCGGATGCTGCAGCCCAAGAGGTACGGCGGAGCCGAGAACGAGCCGGTGGCGTTCTTCGCGGCGGTCCGCGACATCTCGGGCGCGTGCGGCTCCACCGGCTGGGTGGCCTCCGTGCTCGGCGTGCACCCCTGGCACGTCGGCCTGTTCGCCGAGGCGGCGCAGGACGAGGTCTGGCGGGAGAACCCCGACGCGCTCATCTCCTCGTCGTACTCTCCGGTCGGACGGCTGACCCCGGTGGAGGGCGGATTCGAGCTGTCGGGCCGGTGGAGGTTCTCCTCCGGCTGCGAGCACGCGTCGTGGGCACTGCTGGGCGCCCTGATCGTCGGCGCGCAGGGCAAGCCGGTGGACTTCATCACCGTGCTGGTCCCCCGCAGTGACTACCGGATCGAGGACGTCTGGGACGTCATCGGGCTGCGCGGCACGGCCAGCAACGACATCATCGTCGACCGGGCGTTCGTCCCCCAGCACCGCACGATGCGCAACTACGAGCAGGCGCAGTTGCGCGGACCCGGCCAGAAGGTGAACACCGGACCCCTCTACCGCATGCCGTTCGGTACGGTGTTCACGAGTGCGATCACCGCGCCCGTGATCGGCGCGGTGGCCGGGTGCTACCGGTCCTATATCAGCGCGATGCGCGACAGGGTCCGGCTCAGCCTCGGCGGCGGCCGGTTCGCCGAGGACCAGTTCGCCCAGGTGGCGGTGGCGCGGGCCGCCTCGGAGATCGACGCGGCGATGCTGCAGATGGACCGCAACGTGCGCGAGATCTACGAATGCGCGGTCAGAGGCGAGCAGATCCCGATGGAACTGCGGCTGCGTGCCCGCAGGGACCAGGTCCGCGGCACCGAGCGGGCGCTGGAGGCGATCGACATCCTGTTCAAGACGGCCGGCGGCAACTCGCTCGGGCGCGGCAACCCGATCGAGCGGGCCTGGCGCGACGCCCACGCCGGCAGCGTCCACGTAGCCAACGACGTCGAACGGGCCCTGGCCATGTACGGCAAGGGCGCGTTCGGTCTCAAGGTCGAGGACAACCTGGTCTGACGATCACGGTGATCAGCGGGTGGTGACTGTGGCGGACACGGTCGGCGCGAGGGCGGTACGTAGGAACTTATCGGGGAATGTCATGACTGACAGGTTTCGCCACATGCCACATCGCACGGCTCATCTGTCCCATTCATCGGTATCATCGACGCGGCTGATCATGTCAATGTGATGTGTATTGTCATCACGAAATCGGGCTGATCGAACAGCAGACCAGGGGGACGCCGTGCCGAGGATCGCAGAGGCCAGGCCGCCGGCCGAACCCAGTTCGCCGGAGCAGCGTGCCCGGCACGTGCGCATTCTTCGGGCCGCCTCGCACATGGCGGCGGAGCGGGGTCTCGAACGCGTCCAGATGCACGAGGTGGCCAAGGCCGCCGGTGTCGCGATCGGCACGCTGTATCGGTACTTCCCGTCGAAGACGCATCTGTTCACCGCGGTCCTGGCCGAGCAGGTCGACCGGTTCAGCGAGAGCGCGCCGCGCCCGAGGCCCGGCACGAGCCCGGAGGACGCGGTCGGGGAGCTGCTGGTGAACGCCAGCAGGCAGTTGCTGCGCCGGCCCGCGCTGGCGACCGCGATGCTCCAGTCGGCGAACGCGGCCAACGCCGCGGCCGTCGCCGATGCCGGCCGGATCGACAACACCTTCCGCGACGTCGTCCTGCGCACCCTCGGGATCGAGACCCCGACCGCGATGGACGTCACCCTGGTCCGGCTGCTCATGCAGTGCTGGTACGGCGTGCTGCAGATGAGCCTCAACGGGCGGATGGCCATCTCCGACATGGAGAGCGACGTCAGGCTCGCCTCCCGGCTCCTGCTGGCCCCGCGCTCGAACGCCTGAGAGCAGGGGCCGCGGCAGCATCTGGAGATCTCCCCGCTTCGGTGCGACCCTGACAGGATGCACTTACGCTCGATCGCGGTCGCGCTCGCCGCGTGCACCGCCTTGTCCGCATGCGCGGTCCTGGCCGCCTGTACGGCCTCCTCGGCGGACCCCGCCGATGGCGCGAAGAAGCCGGCGGTCGTCCAGCCCGGCGCGCCCGGACAGACGAGCAGGGTGCTGCCGGCCGACCAGGTGCCGGAGGCCGACGGCGGGGACTACACCGAGGCCGACGTGCGCTTCATGCAGGGAATGATCGAGCATCACGCCCAGGCGCTGCGGATGACGGCCCTGGTGCCCGGCCGCGGCACGAACGGGGATCTCCCGCTCCTCGCCAGGCGGATCGAGATCTCCCAGAAGGACGAGATCGGGCTGATGCAGCGCTGGCTGCGGGCGCGTCTCAAGGAGGTGCCGAGCGTGGACAGCGCCGGCCACGGCCACCACGGCGGCGGGCTCATGCCGGGGATGCTGACCGAGGAGCAGTTCGCCGAGCTGGAGAGGGCCACAGGCGCGGAGTTCGACCGGCTCTTCTGTACCTACATGATCCAGCACCACACCGGGGCGCTGCGGATGGTGGAGCGGCTGTTCGCCGACAAGGGGGGCGTGGAGCCGGAGGTCTACCAGCTCGCCTCGCACATCGACTCCGACCAGCGCATCGAGATCGACCGCATGGGGAAGATCCTTGCCGAGCCGGCCTCCCGATGACGCTCTCGATGACCGGGATGCCGCCGTTCCGGTGGTTTCCGTACGGCTAGCGTGCGGAGAATGACACGAAAGATCGCCGTGAGCGGGACGGCATCGGGAATCGGAAAGGCGCTCGCCGGCCTGCTGCGCGCGCAGGGCGACGAGGTGATCGGCATCGACCTCAAGGACGCCGACGTGTGCGCCGACCTGTCCACGCCGGAGGGTCGCGCACTGGCCGTGGAGTCCGTGCTGGGGATGTGCGGTGGCGTGCTCGACGGCGTCGTCGCCTGTGCCGGCGTCTCCACGTTCACCACGTTGACCGTGCGGGTGAACTACTTCGGCGTGACCGCGCTGCTGGAGGGGCTGCGCCCGGCGCTCGCCGCCGCCCCGGCGCCGCGTGCCGCCGTGATCGGCTCCATCTCCGGCACCAAGCCGGCGGTCCCGGAGGTGGTACGGGCCTGCCTCGACGGCCTGGAGGAGGAGGCGGTCGAGTCGGGTGAGCGGGCCGTCGAGCGCGGAGACGGGAGGAAGCTGTACCCGTCGTCGAAGTCGGCCCTCGCGCAGTGGCTGCGCCGCGTCTGCGTCACGCCCGAGTGGGCCGGGTGCGGCATCCCGCTCAACGCGGTGGCCCCCGGGGTCGTGCTCACCCCGATGAGTGATCCCCTCTTCGCGGACGAGGAGATGCGCAAGGCCATGGACGCCGCGGTGCCGATGCCGCTGAACGGGTACGCCGAGCCCGAGGTGGTCGCCGAGGCGCTGCGCTGGCTGGTCAGCCCGGCCAACTCCCACATGACCGGGCAGGTCGTCTACGTCGACGGCGGCGCCGAGGCCACCCTCCGCGGCCCGGACGTCTTTTGATCGGCCCAAGAGCCGCTGATTGACACAGGGTCCGCCTCGCCGGGAGGCGGACCCCGGATGTCACTTCTGCTTGGCGGCGTTCTGGACGCCCGTGGTGTCGAGCTGGGCGACGCTGTAGGCCGCGTAGGTCTGGTACGGGCCGCGCCCGTTGAAGTACGGCGTGAGCACCTGGTCGAAGTCCTCGGCCGAGAAGACGCCGTCGGCGGCGGTGAACTTCCGCTCAACGGTCGGGGCGGCCATGAGCGCCACCATGTCGCCGTACACCACGAACACCTGGCCGCTGATCTCCTCGGCGGCGGGAGAGGCCAGGTAGCTCACGAACGTCCCCACCCGTTCGGGGGCGAGGATGTCCAGGCCGTCGGCTGCATCGCCGTTCGTGTCGCCGTTCGTGTCGCCGCCGGCGAACACGTGGGCGGTCATGCCGGTGCGGGCCCGGGGGCAGATCGCGTTGGCCCGCACGCCGTACTTGGCCAGACCCTGGGCCGTGGCGAGGGTCAGCGCCACGATGCCGGCCTTGGCGGCCGAGTAGTTCGGCTGGCCGGCCGAGCCGAACAGGAACGCCTCGGAGGAGGTGTTGACGACACGGCCGTAGACCGGGCCGCCGGCCGCCTTGCTCGCCGCACGCCAGTGGACCGCCGCCGCCCGGGAGACCGCGGCGTGTCCCTTGAGATGGACGCGGATCACGTCGTCCCAGTCGGACTCGGTCAGGTTGAACAGCATCTTGTCGCGCAGCACACCCGCGTTGTTCACCAGGATGTCCAGGCGCCCGAAGGCGTCCACCGCGGCGCCTACGAGGCGGTCGCCGATGGACCAGTCGCCCACGTCGCCGGTCACCGCGACGGCCTGCCGGCCGAGCGACCTGATCTCGGCCGCGACCTCCTCGGCGGCCGGGCCCATGTCGTTGACGACGACGTTCGCGCCGCGCTCGGCCAGCGCCAGCGCCTCACTGCGGCCCAGGCCGGCCCCGGCCCCCGTCACGATGGCGGCCTTGCCCTCAAGGCTGATGTTCGAGCTCATATCCGCTCCCGTACTACGTATCCTGAGGAGCCACAAACTAGTACGAATTCTAGTCATGACCAACCCTGACACCGCTCAGCGAGACCTGACCGTTGTGTGAAACGAGAATTGATTCTAGTCTCTCGCCATGACGCTGAACCTGGCCACTCTGTACGAGACCGTGGCCGCCGCCGTGCCCGACCGCCTGGCCGTGGTCTGCGGCGACCGCCGAGTGACCTTCGCCGAGCTCGACCGGCGTGCGAACGCCCTGGCGAACCACCTCAAGGAGTCGGGTGTCGAACCGCACCAGCATGTGGGCGTCCACATGCTCAACGGCGTCGAGTTCGTCGAGACGCTGCTGGCCTGCCTGAAGATCCGGGCCGTGCCGATCAACATCAACTACCGCTACACCGATCACGAACTGCACCACCTCTACAACGACGCCGACCTCGTCGGCCTGGTCGCCGGCGCGGAGTTCACACCCGCCGTCGCCGCCCTGGCCGACCGGTGCCCGAAGCTGCGGCACGTCGTCGTGGTGGGTGACACGCCGGATCTGACCTGGCCGGACCGACTCAGCGTCACGGACTACGAGAAGGCGATCTCCGCCCGACCTTCCACCGCCCCGACGGCCCCTTCTATGGCGGGGGAGCGCACCGCCGACGACCACTACGTCCTCTACACCGGCGGCACGACCGGCCTGCCCAAGGGCGTGGTGTGGCGGCACGAGGACTTCTTCTTCGCCGCGCTGGCCGGCGGCAACCACTACGGCCCGCCGTACCGCACCGCGAAGGAACTGGCCGCCGCCGCGGCGGGCGGAACCCCGATCATCTACCTGATCACCGCTCCGCTCATGCACGGCGCGGCCGTCTACACCGTACTCAGCGGACTGCTCGGCGGTTCGCCGATGATCCTGATGCGCCGGTTCGACCCGATCGAGACGCTGCGCCTCATCGAGCGGGAACACGCCCTCATCGTCACCGTCGTCGGCGACGCGATCGCCCGCCCGCTCCTGGACGCGGTGAAGGCGCACGGCGCCGAGCACGACCTGAGCTCGTGGAAGGTGCTCGGCTCCGGCGGCGCGATCCTGTCCCGCAGCGTGCGGGAGGAGGCGGTGGCGCTGATCCCGGACCTGTTCATCAGCGACGGGTTCGGCGCGTCGGAGTCCGGAATCGACGGCAGGCTCGCGATCGGCGAGGACGGGCTCATGCGGCTGTCGGCCGGCCCGCAGATCGCCGTCATCGACGAGACGTTCCGGCCGGTCGAGCCCGGCTCCGGTGAGATGGGGTTCATCGCCAGGACCGGCCACGTCCCGCTGGGCTATTACGGCGACGCGGAGAAGACCGCCAGGACGTTCCCGGTGGTCGACGGCGTCCGCTGGTCGGTGCTCGGCGACATGGCCCGGGTCGAGGACGACGGCACGATCGTGGTGCTGGGCCGCGGCTCGGGCTGCATCAACACCGGCGGCGAGAAGGTGTTCCCCGAAGAGGTCGAGCAGGCGCTGAAGGCCCACCCCGCCGTGATGGACGTGCTGGTGGCCGGCGTGCCCGACGAGCGGTTCGGCGAGCGGGTCGCCGCCGTGGTCGAGATCCGCTCCGGTGTTCTGGCACCCGGGGCCGAGGATCTGCGTGCGCACTGCCGCGCGCACATCGCCGGATACAAGGTGCCCACCTCGATCGTCTTCGTCGACGCCGTCGTGCGCTCGCCCAGCGGCAAGGCGGACTACCGGTGGGCCAAGACCGTGCTTTCAACATCCACGATTCCAACGACTGCGCTTTCAACGACTGCGCTTTCAACAAATATGGGGGAGGAATGATGGCTGAGGCCGTCATCGTCGACGCGGCGCGCACGCCCGTCGGCAAGCGTTACGGAGTCCTGTCCGGGCTGCACCCGGCCGAGCTGCTCGGCTTCGCCCAGCGGGGCCTGCTCGAGCGGACCGGCGTCGACCCGGCGTCGGTCGGCCAGGTGATCGGCGGCTGCGTCACCCAGGCCGGTGAGCAGTCCAACAACGTCACCCGCCAGGCGTGGCTGAACGCCGGCCTGCCGTACACCACGGCCTGCACGACGATCGACTGCGCGTGCGGCTCGTCGCAGCAGGCGGTGCACCTGATCGCCGGGCTGATCGCCTCCGGCGCGATCGACGCAGGCATCGGCTGCGGCATCGAGTCGATGAGCCGGGTCTTCCTCGGCGCCGCGTCCACCCCGGAGACCGGCAGCCCCCGGCCCCCCGGGTGGACGCTGGACATGCCCGACCAGTTCACCGCCGCCGAGCGGATCGCGGGCAAGTTCGGCATCGGCCGTGCCGACGCCGACGCGTTCGGCCTGCGCTCGCAGCAGCGCGCCGCGCAGGCGTGGGCCGAGGGCAGGTTCGACGGCCAGATCGTCGAGGTCGAGGCGCCGGTGATGGGCCCCGAAGGGCCGACCGGCGAGAAGGCCGTGGTCGGCCGCGACCAGGGGCTGCGCGAGACCAGCGCCGAGGGCCTGGCGAAGCTGAAGCCGGTGATCCCCGACGGGATCCACACCGCGGGCAACTCCTCGCAGATCAGCGATGGCGCCGCGGCAGTGCTGCTGATGAGCGCCGAGCGGGCGCACCGGCTCGGGCTGCGCCCGCGGGCGCGCATCGTGGCCTCGGGCATGGTCGGCTCCGACCCGTACTACCACCTCGACGGCCCCATCGCGGCCACCGGTCACGTGCTGCGCGCCGCCGGGATGAAGCTGTCCGACATCGATCTGGTCGAGATCAACGAGGCGTTCGCCTCGGTCGTGCTGTCCTGGGCTCGGGCGCACGACGCCGACATGGACAAGGTCAACGTGAACGGCGGCGCGATCGCCCTCGGCCACGCCGTCGGCTCGACCGGCACCCGGCTGATCACCCAGGCGCTGCACGAGCTCGAGCGGGCCGGCAAGTCGACCGCCCTGATCACCATGTGCGCCGGCGGCGCCCACGCCACGGCCACCATCATCGAACGGATCTGACCCACATGACGATCGGACTGACCGACGAGCATCGCGACCTGCGCGACGCCGTGCGGGCCTTCGCCGCCCGGCATGTGACGCAGGACGTGGTGCGCAAGGCCGTCGAGGCCGAGCGCGAGGAGTTGCCGGAGTTCTGGCCGCTCCTCGCCGACCAGGGCCTGCTCGGCCTGCACCTTCCCGAGGAGGACGGCGGCGCTGGCTACGGCCTACTCGAACTCGCCGTCGTGGTCGAGGAGCTGGGCCGCTCGCTCGTCCCGGGGCCGTTCCTGCCCACCGTGCTCGCCAGTGCCGTACTGCACCGCGCCGGGTACCGGGTGCACCTGGCCGGGCTGGCGGCCGGGACGAGGATCGGCGCGGTCGGGCTCCCGCCCGGTGGCGGTACGGCTTCCGCCGAGCTCGTGCTCACCCGCGGCGCCGACGGGCAGGCGACCGTCTCCGGTGTGTCCGGCCCGGTCTTGGGCGGTCTCGTCGCCGACCTGTTCGTGCTGCCGGCGGCCGACGGGACCGGCACGGCGTGGGTGGTGCTGCCGCGCGCCGCCGTGGAGATCGAGGACCTGCCCAGCCATGACCTGACCCGGCGGCTGTCACGGGTGCGCGCCGACGGCGCCGCGGCCGAGGTGCTGACCGGTCTGGGCGCCGACGACGTGCTCGACCTGGCCGCCGTGCTGTTCGCCGCCGAGGCCTCGGGCCTGGCCGACTGGGCCACGGCCACCGCCGCGGAGTACGCGAAGGTGCGCCACCAGTTCGGCCGCCCGATCGGCCGGTTCCAGGGAGTCAAGCACCGCTGCGCCCGCATGCTGACCCGGGCCGAGCAGGCTCGGGTATGCGCCTGGGACGCCGCGCGGGCGGCCGGAGGTGATCGCGGCGAGGCCTCGCTGGCGGCGGCCGTCGCCGGGGCGACCAGCGTCGAAGCGGCGTTCACCACGGCAAAGGACTGCATCCAGACGCTCGGCGGCATCGGCTTCACCTGGGAGCATGACGCGGGCCACTACCTGCGACGTGCGCAGACCCTGCGCATCCTGCTCGGCTCCACCTCCTGGTGGCGGCGACGGGTCGCCCGCCTCACGCTGGGCGGTGTGCGCCGCGAGCTCGGCGTCGAGCTGCCGGCCGAGTCCGAGCGGATCCGGGCGGAGATCCGCGCCGAGCTGAGCCCCGCGAGCGACCTCGAGGGCGGGGACCGGCTCACCTACCTGGCCGAGCACGGCTACACCGCTCCGCACCTGCCCGCGCCGTGGGGCAAGGGAGCCGACGCCGTCACCCAGCTGGTGATCGCCGAGGAGATGCGCGCGGCCGGGCTGCGCGCCGTCGACATGGTGATCGGCAACTGGGTGGTGCCCACCCTGATCGCGCACGGCAGCGCCGAGCAGCGGCAACGGTTCCTGCCGCCGTCGCTGCGCGGCGACATCATCTGGTGCCAGCTGTTCAGCGAGCCGGGCGCCGGCTCCGACCTGGCCGGGCTGAGCACCCGGGCGGAGAAGGTCGACGGCGGCTGGAAGGTCACCGGCCAGAAGGTCTGGACCTCCATGGCCCGAGAGGCGCACTGGGGCATCCTGCTGGCCCGCACCGATCCCGAGGCGGCCAAGCACAAGGGCCTGTCGTACTTCCTGCTCGACATGACCAGCCCCGGCATCGACATCCGGCCGCTGCGCGAGCTGACCGGTGAGGCGCTGTTCAACGAGGTGTTCCTCGACGAGGTGTTCATCCCCGACGAGATGCTCGTCGCCGGGCCGGGCGACGGCTGGAAGCTCGCCCGCACCACCCTGGCCAACGAGCGGGTCTCGCTGTCACACGACTCCTCCCTCGGCAGCGGCGGCGAGGCGCTGCTCGACATCGCGGCCGCCGCGCCGCAGACGATGGACGACGAGCGGCTGACGCGCCTTGGGGCGATCCTGTGCGACGCCCAGTCCGGTGGACTGTTCGGGCTGCGGACCACGCTGCGGTCGCTGACCGGGCAGCAGCCCGGGGCCGAGTCCAGCGTGGCCAAGCTGATCGGCGTCGAGCACCTCCAGGAGATCTGGGAGACCGCGATGGACTGGATCGGCCCCGAGGCGCTGACCGGCGGCCACGGCGGTCGTGATGACCGCGGCGAGCACCGCCGGGACGCCACCTGGATGTTCCTCAACTCGCGGTGCATGTCGATCGCCGGCGGCACCACCGACGTGCAGCTCAACATCATCGGGGAGCGTCTGCTCGGCCTGCCCCGCGACCCCGAGCCGACCGGCGGAAAGGCGGGCTGACATGCCGATCGACCTCGACAGGGCGCTCGGCGCGCCGCCGGCGACCCGCGAGATCGCCTGGACCAGCCGGGACGTGCTGCTCTACCACCTGAGCCTGGGCGCCGGGGCCGACGCGGCCACCGATCCCGAGCTCGGCTACACCTACGAGCGCGGCCTGCGCGTGCTGCCCACCTTCGCCATGGTCGCCGGGCAGGGCATCTCCTCCGGTGACCGGCCGCCCACCGTGATGAACATGCCCGGCGTCGACATCGACCTGCGCAGGATCCTGCACGCGGGGCAGGGGCTGACCGTGCACCGGCCGCTGCCCGCCTCGGGCGCCGCCACGGTCGCGTCGCGGGTCGCCCACGTCTGGGACAAGGGCAAGGCCGCGATGATCGTGCTGGAGCAGTCCGCCACGGACGGCGAGGGCGGCCTCCTGTGGACCACGAACATGCGGATCTGGGCCCGGGGCGAGGGCGGCTTCGGCGGCGAGCCGGGTCCGGAGGACCGGTGGGCGGCCCCCGATCGTGAGCCCGACTTCACGCTCGAATCGCCGACCGTCCCCGGGCAGGCGTTGCTGTACCGGCTCAACGGCGACCTCAACCCGCTGCACGCCGACCCCGAGTTCGCCGGGGCGGCCGGTTTCGACCGGCCGATCCTGCACGGCCTGGCGTCGTACGGCATCGTCGCCAAAGCCGTCGTGGACGGCGTTCTCGGGGGCGACGTGACCCGGCTGCGGGGGCTGTCGGTACGCTTCGCGGGGCCGCTGTTCCCCGGTGAGACCATCCGGACGAGGGCGTGGCGGGAGGACGGTGGCCTGGCGTTCCAGTCCACCTGCCCGGAGCGTGACGACGCTCCGGTGCTCACGCACGCGACCGCGGAGGTTTCGACATGACGGGATCTGCCGGTAGCGGGTCCGACGTCCCGGCCGAGGGAACCGAGCGGGGGGCGGAGCTGACGGCCACGCCGAGGAACAAGGGCGTGGACGCGGCGGTCGCCGCGGCCCGTCGGGTGGTCGCCTCGCTGCTGCACGCCGGCGACGGATCCGCCGCCGAGATGGAGAAGATCGCGGACCAGCTCAACGCGATCGCCGACCACCTCGACGAACACGCCCCCGCCGTCGAGGAGCGGTTGGTGGACATGTGGCGCGGCGAGGGCGTCACCCGCCACGACCCGGTGACCGGGCCGGAGAACGCCATCGCGCCGCCGCTCCAGTTGCACGGCGAGGAGGACGGCTCCATCGGGGGCGTCGTCGTCCTCGGCCTGCCGTACCAGGGGCCGCCCGGGTTCGTGCACGGCGGCGTCTCGGCACTGCTGCTCGACCACACGCTCGGCGTGGCCAACCACTGGGCGGGCACATCCGGCGTGACGGGCACGCTGACGCTGCGCTACCACCGGCCCACCCCGCTGTTCGAGCCGCTGACCGTGACCGGGCGCCAGGTCTCGGTCGACGGCCGGAAGATCAACACCGTCGGGTCGATCACGGCCGGCGGGAAGCTCTGCGTGAGCGCCGACGGCCTGTTCATCGTCAAAGACCTCCCCCGCCCGCGCTGACTCACAGCCAGGGGCTCACAGCCAGGGGACCCGGCCCCCGGGCCCCCTGGCCTCGGCGGTCCTCAGGCCGAGGTCATGATCAGTGCCATGTCCTCGCAGGACTGTCGAACGAGATCCAGCTATCAGGCGGCAGCTCCGGATGGCCTGGTACGGCTCGGCGTTCCTCGGTCCAATCGTCACCGGCGACCTCGGCGGCGACACGGCGCCAGAAACGCACCGCGGTCACGTTGCGGTCCTGGAATGCGACCTCCCACGGCCCCGGATGCCGGGCGAGAACCTCCCGGACGGCACGCAGCCCGGTGCCCCTTCTCCGAGCCCCGCGCACCACGAAGAAACTGTTGAGCACGCGGGTCGTCCCGGCCAGGCCGCGGACGAAAGCGAAGCCGACGGGACGCTCACCGCTGGTCAACAGGTACGGTGCCCAGTCGGCGTCACCGAATGCCAGGTGAAGCCGATCTCTCCGGAACGTTCCGTCCGAGTTGGGCAGGACGCCGTGGAACTCCGACATGTCGTGACGGAACATCAGCCAAAGACACTCGATCACCGGGCGATCGGTAGGTTTCGCGAGGCATACACCCACGTCTGACACGTGAATCTCCTTTGCTGTAAGGTGCGGAATTTCGACGCCGCGTGGTCCCGGTCACCGATCCGGAGGGAAGCCTTCTGGGGTTTGCCCACGATCCTCGGACCTGATCGAATCCAGGCACGAAAAAAGCCTCCCCGGCGGAGTGCATCCGCACCGAGAAGGCTCAGAACCTGGTGAGCATCATATCAGGCTGGGTGCCGGGAAGATCCCGATGGCAGGAGTGTCGCCCCGAGATGTCGCTCGCGCCCGCGGAGCCTTGAGGCGGGGACTGTCTGCGAGGCCGGTACGAACCGGAATACGATCTGTCAAGAGGGGGTTCGTGGCGTCTGAAAACAGATGCCCGGCGCCACCTTGGACAGAGTAGGAGGCGAGCGTGTCCGTATGGTCGGTGCAGCAGGCCGAGCGACGCTTCAGTGCGTTGCTGGAACGTGCTCGCGCTGAGGGACCGCAGATCATCACCCAGCGCGACCGGGAGGTCGCCGTGGTGGTCGACATCGCGGAGTATCGCCGTCTGAAGCCGGGACACCTCGATTTCAAGGAGTTCCTATGTTCCGGTCCTGACTTGAATGAGTTGGACATCCGACGATCGCGTGAGCGTGCCCGGCTCGTCGAGCCCGATGCCGAGGCGGGTATGGACGAGAAGGCCATTGATGTGTCATGAGCGATAAGCCTGAGTACGTGGCACCGTTTATCTCCCGGGTCCGCGTACGAGATTTCCGGTCCATCGCTGAGTGCGATGTCATTCTTGGCCCGCTCACTGTGATCGTGGGGCCGAACGCGGCCGGCAAGTCCAACTTTCTGGACGCGATTCGATTCGTCGTCGACTCGCTGGCCGAATCCCCGTCACAGGCGATATCACGGCGAGGGGGACTTCCGGCACTGCTCCGCCGTACACCGAGGGCGGATGGCGACGCCGTCGGGACATCCTTCATGGTCGAGCTCACGTTGGCGGTGTCCGCCAAGGGATCCCGATCGCAGCCGTCGGCCGCGACGTATCTCCTGGAAATCGACGCTCGTCCGGGGAGGAACGGCGACATCGTCGTCGGCCGTGAGGAATTGCTCTTGAAGGTGGGGAAGCGGAGTCGTTCTCGGTGACGACGTCGGCGGATGGCACCCATGTCTACAGCGGCCGCATCAAGGCTCTGCACAACGTCGGATTGCCCGCCGATCGACTCCTGCTGACGCGGCTTGGCGGGGTGGCCGGCGTCGAGCCGGGCGCTACTCCACCGTTCAAGGGCGCTTCATCACTGCCGGAGAACGATTCCTCGACCCCGTGATCACGGTCTTCGAACGTGAATCCCTGTCCGAGGGGACCTTGCGGGCGGCGGGTGTCCTCGCCGCGCTTCTCCAACCCAGAGCGCTCTCCGGAGAGATCCCGCTGGTCGCCGTCGAGGAGCCGGAGAAAGCGCTCTATCCGTCTACGCTGGGCGGCCTCTACGGGACGTTCATCGCCGCCTCGCACCGAACCCAGGTGATCGTCACCAGCCAGAGCTCGGACCTGCTTGACAACGAGAGCGCGGATCTGTCGCACCTTCTCGTGGCGGCCAACTCTGACGGCGTCAGCAGGGTGGGCCCAGTGAACGCGTCAGTTCGTTCGCTCGTGGCCGACAAGGTCATGACCATCGCGGAGCTTCACCGCAGCGGACTCATGACACCATCCGCCCACACCGGAGAGAGGCCGTGACGCCGCCCACCATCATGACGATCGTCGAAGGGCATGGGGAGGTAGCGGCCATCCCAGCTCTCCTGCGGCGGCTGATCCCGTACCTTGTTCTCGGTGCCTACGCCGACGTCCCTCGGCCTTACCGGGTTCCCCGCGATTCGTTGATCAAGGCCCTTGGTGTCGAAACCGCCGTGACCGCCGCGTTGAGCGGCAAACCACCCACCGTGCTGATCAGCTCCGCCGGCGAGCGGGAAACCCTCGGAGCGGACGACGCGCATCCGGCCATGGGTTCGCCCGGCGTCCTTGACCAGGTACACGAGGGGCTGCGGCAGCGGGGCCTGGGCGGCCGCGGAACGCCGCCGAGCGAAACGTGGTCGGTTTCCTTACCGGACCCCGCCATGGTGGAAGGCGTGGGTGCGCACCCGTGATCCGTGCCGCTCGGGGCTCCTCGTCTTCAGCCAGTCGGCCAGGTGCCGTTCGCTGCTCACCCGGGCAGCATACCGAGCGCCTGGTCACTGGACGGACTTCTCGATTTCGCGGCGGATCACCTTGCCGGTGGCGTTGCGGGGGAGGGGCTCGCCGGTGATCCGCCACCGCGACGGGACCTTGAAGTAGGCGAGCCGCTCGGCGATGAAGGCGCGCAGTTCGTCCTCGCCGACCGGCTGCCCGGCGTCGATGACGACCACGGCGGTGACCTCCTGGCCGAGGTCGGGGTGGGGCGTGCCGATGACCGCGCATTCGCGGACGCCCGGGTGCTCGGCGAGGGCGTTCTCGATCTCCGCGGGGTAGACGTTCTCGCCGCCGCGCAGGATCAGGTCGGACCGGCGGGTGGTGAGGCGCACCCGGCCCCGCTCGACCACGCCGATGTCGCCGGTGTGCAGCCACCGGTCGGCGTCGATCGCCCGCGCGGTGGCCTCGGGATCGCGCCAGTAGCCGAGCATGTTGTACGGGCTCCGCACGCAGACCTCGCCCTCCTCGCCCTCGGGCAGCGCGTTGCCCTCGGGGTCGCGGATCTCCAGCCGCACGGTCGCGAGGGGATGGCCCAGCGTCCCCGGCGACTCGGCCAGGTCGGCGGGGGTCGCCACTGTCACGGCGGTGCAGGTCTCGGTCAGGCCGTAGCTGTCGACCAGGGCGTCCTTCGCCGGGGGGAAGGCCTTGCGCAGCTTCTCCTTGAACGCCGGCGACGACGGCGCCGACGCCAGGGAGAACGCGGTCAGCGAGGACATGTCGTACGTCGACAGGTCGCCGTGCTCGATCAGCCGGTGCGCCATCGTGGGCACCGCGCCCCAGTTGGTGACCCGCTCCTTCTCGATCAGCCGTAGTACCTTGTCCACGTCGAAGGCGCCCTGGTGCATGAGGATCGCGCTGCCGGTCGCCAGGCGCGGCACGGCGAGGTTGTGCAGGCTCGCGATGTGGAACAGCGGCAGCGCCAGCAGATAGCGCCGGTCCGCCGGGTCGGTGGGGTCGCCGAACGCGAGGGCCACGGCGTCGTTCATGCGGTGGTATTCGATGACCGAGGTGAGGTTGCGGTGGGAGTGCACCGCGCCCTTCGGCCGGCCGGAGGTGCCGCTCGTGTAGAGGATGACCGCCGGGTCGTCCTCGGCCGCGGCGTGCGGGGCCAGCGGCGCTTCGGGGTGCAGGCGGGCCAGCCGCGGCACGTCCTCCTCGACCGTCAGCACCGTCACGCCGGAGGCGAGCGCGGCCCGCTTGGCGTCGGCCACGAGCAGCTTCGGCTCGGTGTGGCCCAGGGCGTACTCGAGCTCCCGGGCCGTCCACCAGGCGTTGTAGCCGACCGGGATCGCGCCGGCGGCGATGGCCGCCCAGAACGAGACGATCCAGCCGGGATGGTTGGCCGCGTTGATCGCGATCCGGTCGCCGGGGCGCACGCCGTACTCCTCGCGCAGCGCCTTGGCCAGCGAGGCGACCTGGCGGGCGTGCTCGGCGAAGCTCAGCCGCTCGGTCGCGGTCACGATGTAGTCACGGTCGCCGTACCGGACCGAGTCGGCCAGCACCTCGCCGAGATTGCGCCGGCGGTTCTTGAACACGGTCATCCGCGCGCCGAGGACGTCCTCCTCGGCCAGTTCGAATGCGCCGCCGGGGCCGGTGAGACGGCCCATGATCGCCGCCATCGCGATCTTCGGATCTGTCGACATGCCTATCGGTTCCCTTCATCCCGGTAGCCGGAATTGTGGGCAACCGCCGGATGCGGGATGCCGCGGCTCCCGGTCACCGGGACACGTGATCTTCAGGGTCGGGCGTACGATCCGAGCTCACCGCGAGGCAGCGCAGCGGAAGCCGGTGTGGCCGCTGGACGAATCAGGGGTGTTGCCCGTACGCGCGGCGACCCGGTAACGGTTGCAGTAGGAGTCGTGGCACAGGTATGAGCCGCCGCGCAGCACACGGCCGTCACCCGCCGGGGGGCCCTGCGGATCGATCCTGGTCCGCGGGGACTCGGCCGCGTGCCAGTCGGTGCTCCACCGGTCCGCACACCACTCCCACACGTTGCCCGAGGTGTTGTACAGGCCGTAGCCGTTGGGCGCGAAGGACTTGACCGGCGCGGTGCCCGCGTAACCGTCCTCCGCGGTGTTCACCTGCGGAAACCGGCCCTGCCAGATGTTGCACCGGTGCCGCCCGCGCGGGGTCGGCTCATCGCCCCAGGGATAACGGGCCCGGACGAGCCCGCCGCGGGCGGCCATCTCCCACTCGGCCTCGGTGGGCAGGCGCTTTCCCGCCCAGGCGGCGTACGCGGTGGCGTCGTTCCAGGAGACGTGGACGACGGGATGGTTCTGCCGCGACGTGATGCCGGATTCGGGCCCCTCGGGGGAGCGCCAGGTGGCGCCGGCGACCGCCAGCCACCAGGGCGCGCCGGGCACGTGGCCGTCGATGACGTGGCGGCGGTCGGCGACGTGGTGGAAGACGAACGACCAGCCGAACCGCTCGGCGTCCGTAACGTAGCCGGTGGCCTTGACGAAGGTGGCGAACTTCGCGTTGGTCACGCACACGGGGTCGATGAAGAACGGGCTCAGCGTCACCTCGCGGATCGGTCCCTCGCCGTCCGCCGCCCAGCCGTCCGGGTCCTCGCCGCCCATCAGGAAGGTCCCGCCGGGGATGCCCGCCATGCCCTTGACGGGATTGTCGGCGGGGTCACTCCGGCGGACGGGTGTGGGCGGCGAGGGCGGTGTGGGCGTGGCACTGTGGTCCGCCGGCCCTCTACCGGGAGAGCAGCAGCTGGTCATGCGGGTCCTTCTCGTGTACGGCCGATCCGGCGTTCTTCCCACCCAACCTCACACCGGCCCGTCGGATGGTCGCGTCTCCCGGTGACCGGGACCGATCCACGATGCTGTCACGCAGCCGGAAAGCCTGTTCCCGGTGAGCGAGACACGGCCCTCCGGGTGTGCCGGGCCACATCACTATTGCGGTTCCAAGACTCGGCGGTTCCTCGGCGGAATGGACGACTTATGGGAAGTCTGGACGGAAAAGTCGCAATTATCACGGGTGCTGGTCAGGGAGTGGGCCAGGGCATCGCGCTCGCCCTCGCGGCCGAAGGCGCGTCTGTCGCGGTGCTCGGCCGCACGATGGCGAAGCTGGAGGCGACCTGCGCGCTGATCGGTGAGCGCGGGGGGCGGGCCGAGCCGTTCCTGTGCGAGGTGAGCGACACGGCGGCGATTCCCTCGATCGTGGACGAGGTGGCCGGACGGCTGGGCGGAGTCGACATCCTCGTCAACAACGCCTACTCCGGTTCGCAGGGCCCGCTGCTGTCGCTGAGCGACGACGCCTTCCAGAAGGGCTTCCGCACCGGCCCGTTCGCCGCGTTCGCGTTCATGAAGGCCTGTCACCCGCACATGAAGCAGCGCGGCGGCGGCAGCATCGTCAACCTCGTGACCTCGGCGATGGTCCGGTGGGATCCCACCACCTACGGCGCCTACGCGGCGGCCAAGCAGGCCCTGCGGTCGCTGACCCGGACGGCCGCCGCCGAGTGGGGACCGGACGGCATCCGGGCAAACTCCATCGCTCCGCACGCGCTCTCGCCGGCGCTGGAGCGCTGGGCGCAGGCCGCTCCCGCCGAGGCCGCGGAGTTCCGCAGGACGATCCCGCTGGGCTACATCGGCGACTGCGAACAGGACATCGGCCGGGCCGTGGTCGCGCTCGTCGGCCCCGACCTGCGTTATCTCACCGGCGCGACCGTGCCTCTCGACGGCGGACAGGCCTTCTTCGGCTGAGCCGTGCCGTACCTCCCAGCAGGGCGCTCACCCCAAGCAGCGTATGGTCATCCGCTACCACGAGTCGCCGTCGGGCCCGAATCGCGCCGGGACTGGGGCCTGGCCGGAACGTTCCGGTCAGCGGGATCGGCCCGGATCCGAAACCGGCCGCTGACTAACGTCGACGCTGCCATTCCACCCGACGGAGGACCCCCTTGTCTCAGACACCGCCCCGGGACCCGGCCGTCCCGGACGTGCTGGCCCCGGCGAAGCTCGGCCCGGTCACGCTGCGCAACCGCGTGATCAAGGCGGCCACATACGAAGGGCTGAGCCGTAAAAGTCTGGTCACCGACGAGCTGATCGACTTCCACGTCCGGCACGCGGCCGGCGGAGTCGGGATGACCACGGTGGCCTACTGCGCCGTGGCTCCCGAGGGGCGGACGGACCGGCGCCAGATCCAGTGGCTGCCCGAGGCGCTGCCCGGCCTGCGCAAGCTGACCGAGGCGGTGCACGCCGAAGGCGCGGCGGTCGCCGCGCAGATCGGCCACGCCGGCCCGGTCGCCAACCCCAAGTCCAACAAGCTCCCCGCGCTCGGTCCCAGCCGGCACTTCCACGCGACCACCACGAGCTTCACAAAGGCGGCGACCCCGGCCGACCTCGACCGGATCGTCCGCGCCCACGCCGACGCCGCCACGATGGCCGTCGAGGCCGGATTCGACGCCGTCGAGATCCACCTCGGCCACAACTACCTCGCCAGCTCGTTCCTGAGCCCGAAGGTCAACCACCGGAAAGACGAGTACGGCGGAAGCCTGGAGAACCGTGCCCGGCTGTCCAGGGACATCGCCCGAGCCGTACGGGACGCCGTCGGCGACCGCATCGCGATCACCGCCAAGCTCAACATGGACGACGGGGTGCCCGGCGGCTTCTGGCTCGACGAGGCGATCAAGGTCGCCCAGTGGCTGGAGCAGGACGGTTCGCTCGACGCTCTGGAGCTCACCGCGGGCAGTTCGCTGCTCAACCCGATGTACCTGTTCAAGGGCGACGCGCCGCTGCGGGAGTTCGCCGCGGTCATGCCCCAGCCGGTGAAGCTCGGCGTCAAGCTGGTCGGCAGGCACTTCCTGCGCGCCTACCCCTACAAGGACGCCTACCTGCTCGACGACGCGCGGCAGATCCGCGCCGCGGTCAAGATGCCGCTCATCCTGCTCGGCGGGATCACCAGCAAGCAGGTCATGGACCAGGCGATGCGCGAGGGCTTCCAGTTCGTCGCGATGGCCCGGGCGCTGCTGCGTGAACCTGACCTGATCAACCGGATAAGGGACGACGCGAGCGTCCGCTCCCTGTGCATCCACTGCAACAAGTGCATGACCGCGATCTACGGCGGCACCCACTGCGTGCTGACCGGCCCTCTGACCGGCCCGCTGACGAGGAGGCAGGCGTAGAAGTGCGACGAGAGACGATCGCCGACCTGCTGCTCGACCGGGTCGGCGACGACCACCCCGGGCTGCGGACCCGCGAGCGCACCTGGACCTGGGACGAGGTGGTGCGGGAGAGCGCGGCCCGCGCGGCACTCGCCCGCGAGTTGCGGACGGACCGGCCGTTCCACATCGGGGTCCTGCTCGACAACGTGCCGGAGTACATCTTCTGGCTCGGCGCGGCCGCCCTGGCCGGCGCCACGATCGTCGGCATCAACTCCACCCGGCGCGGCTCCTACCTGGAGCAGGAGGTCCGGCACACCGACCCGCAGCTCGTCATCACCGACGAGGCCGGCCTGAAGCTGCTCGACGGCCTCGACATCGGCGTGCCCCGCGACCGGTTCCTGCTGGTCGACGCGGACGACTACGCCGGGCGGGTCGCCGCGCACGCCTGCGAGCCCTACCGGGACGCCGGCATCACGCCGAAGACGCGGATGCTGCTGCTGTTCACCTCGGGCACCACCGGGGCCTCGAAGGCGGCCATCTGCTCCCAGGGCAGGCTGACCGGGCTGGGCTACGCCAACTGCGCGAAGTACGACATCCGGCGGCACGACGTCACCTACTGCTGCATGCCGCTCTTCCACGGCAACGCGCTGATGGCCCTGTGGACGCCGGCGCTGACCGCCGGCGCGACCGTCACCCTCACCCCCAAGTTCTCCGCCTCCGGCTTCCTGCCCGACGTCCGCTTCTACGGCGTGACGTTCTTCAGCTATGTCGGCAAGGCGATCGCGTACGTCCTGGCCACGCCCGAGAAGCCCGACGACGCTGACAACACGCTCACCCACGCCTTCGGCACCGAGGCCTCGCCCGAGGACCAGGCCGGGTTCCTGCGCCGCTTCGGCTGCCGGCTCATCGAGGCCTACGGCTCCAGCGAGGGCGCCGGCATGATCCGGCTGGCCCCGGAGGGGCCCGCGACCGCGCTGGGCAGGCCCGCACACCCGGGCGTACGGGTGGTCGACCCGGAGACCAGGGAGGTCCGCCCTCGTGCGGTGCTCGACGGGCACGGCCGGGTCGCCAACGCCGAGGAGGCCATCGGTGAGATCGTCGACGTCGACGGCGCGGCGAAGTTCGAGGGCTACTACAAGAACGAAGCGGCCAACGCCGAGCGGGTCCGCCACGGCTGGTACTGGACCGGCGACCTCGGCTACATCGACGAGGCGGGATACCTCTACTTCGCCGGGCGATCGGGCGACTGGATCAGGGTCGACAGCGAGAACATCTCGGCGCTGCTGACTGAGCGCGTGCTGCGCCGGCACCCGTCGATCATGGCGGCGGGCGTCTTCGCGGTGCCCGATCCCCGCTCCGGCGACCTGGTGATGGCCGCGATCGAGATCCCGCACGGCACGACGTTCGAGGAGCTCGGCCTGCCCGCCTTCCTGGCCGGCCAGGCGGACCTCGGCACCAAGGGCGCGCCCCGGTTCGTCCGGGTGTCCCACGCGCTGCCCACCACCGGCTCCAACAAGCTGCGTAAGAAGGAGATGCAGCACGAGGGCTGGCGGACGACGGACGCGGTCTACCGCTGGGCCGGGCGCGGCGAGCCGACGTACACCCTGATGACCGAAGACGACAAGGCCGCGCTGCGTGAGGAGTTCCTCGCGAACGGGCGCGCGCGCTTCCTGCCGTAGGCAGAAGAGGGGGCAACATGGATCTGCGGGAGACCGCAGCGCAACGAGAGCTACGCGCGCGGCTGCGTGAATACTTCGCGAGCCTGCTGCCGGAGGACGAGCGGCGGCGCGTGGGCGAGGAAGGCGTGGGCGGCGACCGCTTCCGCGAGGTCGTCAGGCGCCTCGGCGCCGACGGCTGGCTCGGAGTCGGATGGCCGACGGAGTACGGAGGGCAGGGCCGGTCGATCGAGGAGCAGTACGTGTTCTTCGACGAGGTCCAGCGGGCGGGGCTGCCGTTCCCGTTCGTCACCGTCAACACGGTCGGCCCGACGCTGATGGCGCATGGTTCGGAGGAGCAGAAGAGGCGCTATCTGCCCGGCATCCTGTCGGGGGACATCGTCTTCGCGATCGGCTACACCGAGCCCGACGCCGGCACCGACCTGGCCTCGCTGACGACCCGCGCGGTGCGGGACGGCGACGAGTTCGTCGTCGACGGCAGCAAGATCTTCACCAGCGGCGCCAACACCGCCGACTACGTCTGGCTGGCCTGCCGTACCGACCCCGACGCCCCCAAGCACAAGGGCATCACCATCCTGATCGTCCCGACCGACGACCCCAGGTTCTCCTGGAGCCCGATCCAGACGGTGGGCGGCATGGTCGTGACCGCGACCTACTACAGCGGGGTACGGGTGCCCGCCACCGAGGTCGTCGGCGAGATCGACGGCGGCTGGCGGCTGATCACCCACCAGCTCAACCACGAGCGCATCGGCCTGGCCGCACTGGGCGGCCGCATGATCCAGCTGTGGGAGCGGGTCCTGGAGTGGGCGAAGGACAACGGCGCGATCGAGCTGCCGTGGGTCCAGCGGGACTTCGCCCGCACGTACGCCAAGCTGGAGGCGATGCGGCTGCTGAACTGGAAGATGACCAGCGCGGTCGCCCGGGACGAGCTGACCGGCGCGGACGCGGGCGCGGCCAAGGCGTACGGCACCGAGACCCACATCGACGTGCAGCGCACGCTGACCGGGATCCTCGGCGCGGCCGGCCGGATCCGCCCCGAGTCGCCCGGTGCCGTACTGGCCGGGCAGATCGAGCAGCTGTCGCGGCAGGGCATCGTGAACACCTTCGGCGGCGGAGTGAACGAGATCCTCCGGGACATGGTCGCCACCCAGGGCCTCGGCCTGCCCCGGATGGGGCGCGGCGCATGAGCGGCCCGAACTCCAGTTCGAACCACAGCGGGGACTACAGCGGGGACTACGAGGAGCGGCTGGCGGTCTTCGTGGGGGTCGAGGCCGTCCCGCCGAAGCCGGGCCAGGACCCGGTCAACGTCCCGATGATCCGGCACTGGGTCGAGGCGATGGGCGACCAGAACCCGATCTACCTGGACGCGGAGGCCGCCAGAGCCACCGGCCGGGACGGGATCGTCGCGCCCGCCTCGATGGTCCAGGCGTGGACCATGCGGGGATACGCCGCGACCGCCGCGGGCCCTGCTCCTGCCAACCCGGGTGGCGGCCCTGGCATGGCCGAGCTGATCGCCCTGCTCGACGAGGGCGGCTACACCTCGGTGGTGGCGACCGACTCCGAGTTCGAGTTCCACCGTGAGCTCGTGGTCGGGGACCACGTCAGCGCGCGCGAGGTCGTCGAGTCGATCTCGCCGGAGAAGACCACCGCGCTGGGCGTGGGACGGTTCGTGACCACCGTGCGGACCTACACCGACGCCGGCGGCGAGGTCGTGGCCGTCCAGCGCTGGCGCACGCTGCGCTTCCGGCCCAAGCCGAAGAGCGAGCCCACACCTGAAGCGGCTCCGGAGCCCGAGCCGAAGGCGCCGCGGCCCCGGCCGGCGATCAACCGGGACAACGAGTTCTGGTTCGCGGCCGCGCGCGAGCACCGGCTGGTCATCCAGCGTTGCACGTCGTGTCAGGTCCTGCGCCACCCGCCCGGCCCCTGCTGTGCCCACTGCGGTTCGTTCGACTGGGACACCGTCGAGGCGGCCGGCCAGGGGCACGTCTACAGCTTCGTGGTCAACCACCACCCCAGGCATCCCGCGTTCGAGTATCCGCTGATCGTCGCGGTCGTGGAGCTCGCCGAGGGCACCCGGCTGATCGCCAACCTGGTCGGCGTCACCCCCGAGGAGGTCGAGATCGGCATGCCCGTCGTCCTCGACTGGCTGGACGCCGATCCCGACCTGTCACTTCCGGTGTTCCGCCCACGGGAGGGGGGCAACTGATGGACTTCACCCTGGACGAAGAGCTCGATGCGGTACGCGAGCTGGCGCGGAAGATCTTCACGGACCGCGCCACCACCGAGCGTGTCCGCGCCGTGGAGGGCGCCGCCGAGCGGGTCGACGAGGACCTGTGGGCCGAGCTGGCCAAGGCAGGCCTGCTCGGCATCGCCATGCCGGAGAAGGCCGGCGGCGCCGGGCTCGGCCTGGCCGCACTGTGCGTGCTGCTGACCGAGCAGGGCCGTACGGTCGCCCCGGTCCCGCTGTGGCCGGGCGCCGTCGCCGCCCTCGCCATCGCCGAGTACGGCACTCCCGAGCAGCGCGCGGCGATCCTTCCCGGCATCGCGGAGGGCACGGCGCGGGTCACCTTGGCCCTTGAGGAGTTCGGCCCGCACGACCCGGCCGAGCCGCGTTGTACGGCACGGCCGGACGGCGACGGCTGGCGGCTGACCGGTGTCAAGGCCGTCGTGCCCTCCCCGTTCGCGGCCGGTCACGTGCTGGTGTCCGCGACCGCGGAGACGGGCCCCGGCCTGTTCCTCATCGAGCGTGAAACCGACGGCGTCACCTGGGAGCGGGTGGAGACCACCACCCACGACCTGGCCGGCCACCTCACCCTCGACGGCACGGCGGCCCAGGCCGTCGGCACCCCCGGTTCGGGCGTGCTGGACTGGACCATCCAGCGGGCCGGAGTCGCGCTGGCCGCCGTACAGCTCGGCGTGGCCGAGGGCGCGTTGCGGCTGGCCGCGACCTACCTCAGCGAGCGCAGGCAGTTCGGCCGCCCGCTGGCCACATTCCAGGCGGTGCAGCACCAGCTCGCCGACTGCTACATCGACATCGAGGCCATGCGGGTGTGCCTGTGGCAGGCGGTCACCTCGCTGGAGGACGCCGCGGCGTCCGAGGTCTCGGCGGTGCTGGTCGCCAAGTGGTGGGCCGGCGAGGGCGGGCTGAACGTCGTCCACCGCGTCCAGCACGTGCACGGCGGCATCGGCGTCGACGTCGACTACCCCGTGCACCGCTACTTCCTGTGGGGCAAGCAGATCGCGGGCACCCTGGGCGGCCCGAGCGCGGACCTGGCCCGCCTGGGCGCCGTGCTCTCGAGGGTGTCCTCATGACCCGGACCCACGACACCCGCGCCTACGACGAGGTGGCGGTGGGGGACGCGCTCCCCGAGTTGCCGATCCCGCTGACCAGGACGTTGATCGTCGCGACCGCGATCGCCAGCCGCGACTACCAGGACGTTCACCACGACCCCGGCCTCGCCGTCGAGCGGGGTTCAAGGGACATCTTCATGAACATCCTGACCACCAACGGCCTGGTCGACCGGTACGTCACCGAGTGGGCGGGCCCCGCCGCCGTCGTCAAGGCCATCAAGATCAGGCTCGGGGTGCCGAACCACCCCGGCGACACGATGGTGCTGACCGGCACCGTGACGGCCAAGCACGACGAGGACAACCGGGTCGAGATCGCCGTACGCGGTATGAACGGCCTCGGCGCCCACGTGACCGGCACCGCCGTGGTGCGGCTTCCCTCGAAGGACGCGACATGAGCAGCCGCGGAAATCCGCTTTCCGGCGCCGCCGCCATCGCCGGCATCGGCGCCACCGAGTTCTCCAAGGACTCCGGGCGCAGCGAGCTCCACCTCGCCTGCGAGGCGGTGCTCGCCGCCATCGCCGACGCCGGGCTCGAGCCGTCCGACGTCGACGGCATGGTGACGTTCACCGCCGACACCAACGCCGAGATCCATGTCGCCCGCAACACCGGCATGGGCGAGCTGACCTTCTTCTCCCGCATCCCGCACGGCGGCGGCGCGGCCTGCGGCACGATCCAGCAGGCGGCGATGGCCGTGGCCACCGGCGCGGCCGAGGTGGTCGTCTGCTACCGGGCGTTCAACGAGCGGTCTGGTGTGCGGTACGGCCTCGGCCAGGCGGGCCGGCCGCTGGAGACGGGAGCAGACAGCGCCGCCTACGCGTGGCTCAACCCGTTCGGGCTGTCCACCCCGGCGCAGTGGGTGGCCATGTTCGCCCGCCGTTACATGCATGAGTACGGCGCGACCAGCGAGGACTTCGGCCGGGTCGCCGTGGTGGACCGCAGGCACGCCGCGAACAACCCGGCGGCCTGGTTCTACCAGCGGCCGATCACGCTGGAGGACCACCAGGCCTCCCGCTGGATCGCCGAGCCGCTGCACCTGCTGGACTGCTGCCAGGAGACCGACGGCGGCCAGGCGCTGGTCGTCGTCTCGGCCGAGCGGGCCCGCGACCTGCCGCACCCGCCCGCCGTCATCCTCGGGGCCGCCCAGGGCACGGGCGACGACCAGCACATGATGACCAGCTACTACCGACCCGTCATCACCGGCATCCCGGAGATGGGGCTGGTCGGGCGGCAGTTGTACACGCAGAGCGGCCTTCGCCCCGGCGACGTCGACGCGGCGATCCTCTACGACCACTTCACCCCGCTGGTGCTCCCGCAGCTCGAAGAGCTCGGTTTCTGCGGCGTCGGGGAGGCCAGGGACTTCATCGCCGACGGAAACCTCGAGATCGGCGGGCGGCTGCCGCTCAACACCCACGGCGGCCAGCTCGGCGAGGCCTATCTGCACGGGATGAACGGCATCGCCGAGGCCGTACGGCTCGTCCGGGGCGCCTCGGTGAACCAGCCGGCCGGGCCGGACGGCAGGGGCGTGAACAACGTGATCGTGACCGCGGGCACGGGGGTGCCCACGAGCGGTCTGCTGCTGGGGAGGGACATGTGAACGAGTGGATCGGCCGCCATCTCGGCGAGCGTACGGTCTCCTACGACGAGCGCGACGTGATCCTTTACGCGCTCGCCGTGGGGGCCGCGGCCACCGACCTGGACCTGGTGTTCGAGGAGCGGCTGCGGGTGCTGCCCACGTTCGCGCTGACACAGGCGCAGTGGGCCCCGGACATGCTGGGCCCGCTGGGCGCGTTCGACATCAGGACCGCGGTGCACGGCTCGCAGCGGCTGCGCTCGCTGAAGCCGCTGCCGCCGGCCGGCGAGCTGACGATGGCGGCACGGGTCACGCAGGTGTGGGACAAGGGCAGCGCGGCGATCTTCGAGGTCGAGGTGGTCAGCGACTACTTCGTGGCCACCTGGTCGCTGTTCGCGCCCGGGTGCGGCGGTTTCGGCGGCGACCGCGGCCCCTCGGCCCCCCGACCCCCCGAGACCGCGCCCACCCGCGAGCTGGGCGTCGCCACCTCGCCCAACCAGGCCGCGCTGTACCGGTTGCTCGGCGACCGGCACCACATGCACATCGACCCGGAGGCGGCGAAGGCGGCCGGGATGCCCCGGCCGTTCCTGCACGGCCTGTGCACGGTGGCCGCGGTGACGCTGCCGCTGGCCGAGGCCGCCGGGGCGCACCCCGTCGACCTGGCCGAGCTCGAGGGAAGGTTCGCCTCCCCGGTCTTCCCCGGCGACCGGCTTGACGTGCGGTGCTGGGAGAGCGGGGAGGCCGTCCTGTTCGACGCCGCCGTGGACGGCACGACCGTGCTGTCAGGCGGCCGGGCTCACTTCCGGGTCACCACGTAGCGCGCCGGGACCTCGCCTCCGCCGTGCACCGGGACGTCCGCGCCGGTCACGTAGGAGGCGAGGTCGCTGGCGAGGAACAGGCAGGTGTTCGCCACGTCGGCGGGCACCGCCATCCTCCCCATCGGGATCACCTCGGCGAGGGCGGCCTCACCGTGCTCGCCGTAGACGCCGGCGGCGGCCTCGGTGTAGATGAGGCCGGTGGTGATGTGGTTGACCCGCACCTTCGGCGACCACTCCAGCGCCAGAGCCTTGGTGAGCATCAGCAGGCCGGCCTTGGCCGCGGAGTAGGCCGCGGTGCGCGGCTGAGGGTCGACGCCCGAGACGCTGCCGATGTTGATGATCGAGCCGCCGCTCTCCTGGGTCTGCATCACCTTGTTGGCCGGCTGCGCCACGTAGAACGGCGCGAGCAGGTTCAGGCCGACGATCTTCTCGAAGAAGCGCGGCGAGACCGTCGCCGCGTCCGCGTCGGGGGAGCCGCCGGCGTTGTTCACCAGCACGTCGAGCCGGCCCAGGTGGTCGGTGGTCTGCTCCACCAGCGCCGCCGCGGCGGTGGCGTCCCGGATGTCGGACGCGATGAACCGGGCTGTCCTGCCGCCGGCGGCGGGCAGCGTCTCGGGCTCGTTACGCCCGCATACCACCACGTCGGCGCCCGCGGTCAGGAATGTCTCCGCGATCACGAATCCGATGCCCTTGGTCCCGCCGGTGACCAACACGGCCCGGCCCCCGAAATCCACTGTCACGTTCATGCCCGCGAGCGTAGGGCCGGGCGTCGCGAGATCGGGGCAGCGGTACCGCACAGCGGGATGAACCCGCATCAACCGGTACGGACACCGTCAAACTGAAGGGTGGTCTTTGACATGAAGGAGGTTCACCAGCAGATGGACGCACTGACGATTCCCGCTGTCCTGGAACGCGCCGTGCGCGACTACCCGGACGCCGAGGCCGTGGTGGACGGCCGGGTCCGGCTGACGTACGCGGAGTTGGGAGCCCAGGCCGGCGAGGCGGCGAAGGCGTTCATCGCGCTCGGGGTCGAGCCGGGGGAGCGCGTCGCCATCTGGGCGCCCAACAGCGCGCGGTGGATCGTGACCGCGCTGGGCGCACTGTGCGCCGGGGCCGTCGTGGTGCCGATCAACACCAGGTACAAGGGCGACGAGGCGCGCTGGCTGCTCGACAGGAGCGGCGCACGTGCCCTGTTCGTGGAGGACGGCTTCCTCGGCAACGACTACCTGGCCATGCTCGGCGAACCCCGGCCGGACATCGTGGTGACCTATGACGAACCCGCGCGGCAGGGTGCGCGGAGCTGGGCGGACTTCCTCGCCGCCGGCGCCGGGGTGACCGATGAGCAGGCCGCCGCCCGCGCCGCCGCGGTGCGCCCCGACGACGTGGCCGACATCCTGTTCACCTCCGGCACCACCGGAAGGTCCAAGGGCGTCATGTGCAGCCACCGGCAGAACGTCCGGACCTACCGGGGGTGGTGCGAGCGCACCCGGGTGCGCCCGGGCGACCGCTACCTCATCGTCAACCCGCTCTTCCACTCCTTCGGCTACAAGGCGGGGGTGTTCGCCTGCCTGCTCCAGGCCGCCACGATGGTGCTCCAGTCCGTGTTCGACCCGGAGGAGACGATGCGGCTGGTCGAGGCCGAGAAGGTCACCGTGCTGCCCGGAGCGCCGACCATCTACATCTCCATGCTCGACGCGCCGCGGCGCCCGGAGTTCGACCTGTCCTCGCTGCGCCTCGCGGTGACCGGGGCCTCCGTGGTGCCCGTGGCGCTGGTCCAGCGGATGCGGGCGGAACTGTTCCCCGAGGTCGTCACCGCGTACGGGCTGACCGAGTCGTGCGGCACGGTCACCGCCTGCTCGGCGGAGGACGACGACGTGACCGTGGCCACCACATCGGGCCGCGCCATCGAGGGCGTGGAGGTGGAGGTGGTCGACGACAAGGGTGAGCCGGTGCCGGCGGGGGAGGACGGCGAGGTCCTCGTCCGCGGCTACAACGTGATGCTGGGCTACCTCGACGACGAGGAGGCGACCGCGGCCACCGTCAGGGACGGCTGGCTGGTGACCGGGGACCGCGGGCGGCTCGACGAGCGGGGCAACCTCGCCATCACCGGCCGCTCCAAGGACATGTTCGTGGTCGGCGGGTTCAACGTGTATCCGGCTGAGATCGAGCAGGTGCTCGCGACCCACGACGGCGTGGCCGAGGCCGCGGTCATCGGGGTGCCCGACGCGCGGATGGGCGAGGTCGGCCGGGCCTACGTCATCGCACGGCCCGGCGCGAGCGTCACCGCGGAGGAGCTGGTCGAATACTGCCGCGACCGGCTCGCGAACTTCAAGGTGCCGCGGGAGGTCCTGTTCGTCGAGGGACTCCCGCGCAACGCCTCCGGCAAAGTCCGGAAGATCGACCTCCCGGGCCTGGGGAGCCGGCAGGCGCCCGGCTGATCATCTGGTCATCCGTTTCCGGGCATCCGGCGAGCCGGATGCCCGGAAACGGCGGTTCGGGTGATCAGGCGCCGTAGACGGGCTCGGGCTCGGCGGCCAGGCCCAGGAGCCTGGAGACCTCGGGACCGATCTCCGCGGCGTCCCAGCGGGCGCCCCTGTCGGCGACCGGGCCATGGCGGAACCCCTCCATGACGCAGATCTTGCCGCCCTCGACCTCGAAGACCCGGCCGGTCACCTCCCGGGACTCCGCCGAGCCGAGCCAGACGACCAGCGGCGAGACGTTCTCCGGGGCCATCGCGTCGAAGGCGCCGGCCTCCGGAGCCGCCATCGTCGCGGCGAACACCTCCTCGGTCATCCGGGTGCGGGCGGCCGGGGCGATGGCGTTGGCGGTCACGCCGTACCGGCCGAGCTCGGCCGAAGCGACCAGGGTGAGGCCCACGATGCCCGCCTTGGCCGCCGAGTAGTTGCCCTGACCCACGCTGCCGAGCAGGCCCGCGCCGGAGGAGGTGTTGATCACCCGGGCGTCCACCGGACGGCCCGCCTTGGACTCGGCCCGCCAGTGCAGCCCGGCGTGCTTCAGCGGCAGGAAGTGGCCCTTCAGGTGGACGCGCATCACCGCGTCCCACTCCTCCTCCGACAGGTTCACCAGCATGCGGTCGCGCAGGAACCCGGCGTTGTTGACGAGGACGTCGAGCCGGCCGAAGGTCTCGACGGCCGTGGCGACCAGGTGCCGCGCGCCCTCGTCGGTCGCGATGTCGGAGGTCTCGGCCACCGCCTCCCCGCCCAGCGCGCGGATCTCCTCGACCACCTCCTGCGCCGGCCCGGCCGACCCGCCCTCGCCGCTGCGGCTGACGCCCAGGTCGTTGATCACGACCTTGGCGCCCTGCCGGGCGAACTCCAGCGCGTGCGCCCGGCCGAGTCCGCGCCCGGCGCCGGTGACGATGACCACCCTGTCCTTGCAGATCATTTCATCTCTCCCTCTTCACGGTGAAGCGGTCTACTCTGCTAGCGTACTTTCTAACAAATGTTTGGTGGAAAGGTAGGCCATGGGAATCACCACCAGTAGCCACGCCGGGGGCGTCGCCGAGGTCGTAATGGACGCCCCGCCGGTCAACGCGCTCACCGTGCAGGGGTGGTTCGACCTGGCGGACGCCGTACGGCAGGCCGGGCGCGACCCGGGCACGCGCGTGGTGGTGCTGCGCGCCGAGGGCCGCGGTTTCAACGCCGGGGTGGACATCAAGGAGATGCAGGCCACGACCGGGTTCGAGGCCCTGGTCGGTGCCAACCGGGGGTGCCATGCGGCCTTCGGGGCGGTCTATGAGTGCGAGGTGCCGGTGATCGCGGCCGTGCAGGGGTTCTGCCTGGGCGGCGGCATCGGGCTGGCCGGCAACGCCGACATCGTCGTGGCCTCCGAGGACGCCTACTTCGGACTGCCCGAGGTGAAGCGTGGCGCGCTCGGCGCCGCCACCCACCTGGCCAGGCTGGTGCCCCAGCACCTGATGCGCGCCATGGTGTACACCTGCCGCAACGTCACGGCGGCCGAACTGCACGCGTACGGCTCGGTGCTGGAGGTCGTGCCCCGCGAACGCCTGCGCGAGGCCGCCTTCGAAGTCGCCGCGCAGATCGCAGACAAGGACCCGTACGTGATCCGGCGGGCCAAGGAGTCGCTGAACGGCATCGACCCGGTCGACGTCAACCGCAGCTACCGTTTCGAGCAGGGCTTCACCTTCGAGCTCAACCTGATGGGCGCGGGCGACCGTCACCGCGACGACTTCGTCTCCGGGAAGGGTGCATGACCGATGGGCGTCGTGATGACCACCGAGGAGATCGTCGGGTCGCTGGAAAGCGGCATGACGATCGGCATCGGCGGCTGGGGCTCCAGGCGTAAGCCGATGGCCCTGGTGCGGGCGATCTGCCGCTCGTCGCTGACCGACCTCACCGTCGTGGCGTACGGCGGGGCCGACGTGGGCCTGCTGTGCGCGGCGGGCAAGGTCAGCCGGGTGATCGCCCCGTTCGTGACGCTCGACTCGATCGCCCTGGAACCGCATTTCCGGGCCGCCAGGCAGAACGGGACGATCGAGTTCACCGAATATGACGAGGGCATGTTCATGTTCGGCCTGCTGGCCGCCGCGCACCGGCTGCCGTTCCTGCCGACGCGGGCCGGGCTCGGTTCCGACGTCATGCGGGTCAACGCCGACCTGCGCACGATCCGCTCGCCGTACGAGGACGCGGAGGAGTTGGTGGCGGTGCCCGCGCTGACGCTGGACGCGGCGCTGGTGCACATGGACCGGGCCGACACGCGGGGCAACGGCCAATATCTCGGCACCGATCCCTACATGGACGACATGTTCGCCAAGGCGGCCGCCCGCTGCTACCTGAGCTGCGACCGCATGGTGGCGCCGGGCGAGCTCGACGGCCCGCCGCAGACCCTGCTGATCAGCCGCATGCACGTCACCGGCGTCGTCGAGACCCCGGACGGCGGCCACTTCACCGACTCCGGCCACTTCACTGACGGGGGCCGGGGCCGCGACGAGGCGTTCCAGCGGCACTACGCGACCTCGGCGGCCGACCCGCAGGCGTGGGCCGCGTTCACCGACCGGTTCCTGTCCGGCGACGAGGACGCCTACCAGGAGGCCGTACGGCGCTGGCACGAGGAGGAGACCACACGATGAGCACCACGAGCGCGAAGAGCACCACGAGCGCGACGGACGTGACGCGTGCGGAGATCTGCGTCGTCGCCTGCGCCGAGGCATGGCGTGGCGACGGCGAGATGCTGGCCGCGGCGATGGGCACCTGCTCGGTCCTGGGCGCCCGACTGGCCCGGCTCACCTTCGAGCCCGAACTGCTGACCACCGACGGCGGCCCGCTCCTCACCGCCGAGGCTGTGCCGCTCGGCGCCCCCGCCGGCCCCGTGGAGGGCTGGCTGCCGTTCCGCGACCACCTGTGGCTGGTGCAGAACGGGCGGCGGCACGTCATGATGGGCGCCTCCCAGATCGACCGGTACGGCAACACCAACATCTCGGCGATCGGCGCGTGGTCGCGGCCGAAGTCGCAGCTGCTGGGCGTGCGCGGGGCACCGGGCAACACGATCTGCAACCCGACCAGCTACTGGATCCCCAAACACTCCACCCGCGTCTTCGTTCCCAAGGTGGACATGATCAGCGGTGTCGGCTACGACCGGGCAGCCGAGTTGGAGGCCGAGCTGGGCGCGGGGGCCTCCCGGTTCCACGACCTGCGCCGCGTGGTGACCGATCTCGGCGTGTTCGACTTCGCCACGCCGGACGGGTCGATGCGGCTGGTGTCGGTGCACCCGGGGGTCGACGTCGAACAGGTCGTGGCCGCCACCGGCTTCGAGCTCGTGATCGACGGCGAGGTGCCGCAGACCCGGCAGCCGACGGACGAGGAGCTGCGGCTGATCCGCGAGGTGCTGGACCCGAAGTCTGTACGCGATCGTGAGGTCCGGGCATGACCGACCCGGTGGGTCGTCAGGCGGGTCAGGCGGGTCAGGTGCTGGACACCCCGCTGACCCGCCTCGTCGGCGTCCGCCACCCGGTCGTGCAGACCGGCATGGGCTGGGTGGCGGGCCCCCGCCTGGTGTCGGCGGTGGCGAACGCGGGCGGTCTCGGCATCCTGGCCTCGGCCACGATGACCCTCGACCAGCTCGCCACCGCCATCGCCGAGGTCCGCTCGCGCACCGAGGCGCCCTTCGGGGTGAACCTGCGGGCCGACGCCTCCGACGCCGGCGAGCGCGTCGACCTGCTCATCAAGAATCGGGTGAAGGTCGCCTCGTTCGCCCTGGCCCCGCGACAGGAGCTGATCGCCAAGCTGAAGGACGCGGGGATCGTGGTGATCCCCTCCGTCGGCGCCCGCCGGCACGCGGAGAAGGTCGCCGCGTGGGGCGCCGACGCCGTACTGGTCCAGGGCGGCGAGGGCGGCGGCCACACCGGCGCGGTCGCCACCACGCTGCTGCTGCCGCAGGTCGTGGACGCCGTCGACATCCCGGTGATCGCCGCGGGCGGCTTCTTCGACGGACGCGGCCTCGCGGCCGCCCTGGCGTACGGCGCGGCCGGCGTCGCGATGGGCACCCGCTTCCTGCTGACCTCCGACAGCTCCGTCCCCGACGCGGTCAAGCAGGCCTATCTCGGCATGTCCGACACCGTGGTCACCCGGCAGGTGGACGGCCTGCCGCACCGGGTGCTGCGCACGGCCCTCGTGGACGGGCTGGAGCGGGCCGGCAAGCTGTCCGGACTGGTGCGGGCCGTGCGCAATGCCGCCCGTTTCAAGAAGATCTCCGGCATGTCATGGCAGGCCGTGATCCGCGATGGCCTGGCCATGAAGCACGGCAAGGAACTGAGCTGGTCGCAGGTCCTGATGGCGGGCAACACACCGATGCTGCTCAAGGCGGCCATGGTGGACGGCCGCCCGGACCTCGGCGTGATGTCCTCCGGCCAGGTCGTGGCGCTCATCGACGATCTCCCCTTGGCCGAGGAGTTGATCGACGACATCGTCACCCAGGCCGCCGCGATCCTGCGCGCCCTCCCCGCCCACCTGGCGGAGTAACCATGTGAGCACCCGCTGACCGTTCTGGTAGGGCTTCCTACCCCGGTGACACGGCGGGACCGCATGATCTCCCGATCTCCCATGGATCCGGTCCGGGCGTACGTCCGGTCGGCGCGTACGGCTCCGGCTCCGGCCTCATGTGACACCGCCTCATGTGACACCGGCCTCACGCGGCACTGGGCTCACGCGGCTTTAGATGAGTTCCAGGCCGCCGTCGATGGTGAGGACCTGGCCGGGCAGCCAGGTCGCGGCGGGATCGGCCAGGTGCAGGATCCACACGGCCACCTCCTCGGGTTCGCCGCGGCGGCCAAGCGGGATGCGGGTGGCCTCGTCGTGCTTGATCTGTTCGATGACGGGTTCCGGCAGTCCCGCGGCGGCCAGTTCCGCCGCCCAGCTGCGAGTCAGGTGTTCGAGGGCGGCTTTGGAAGCGGCGTAATGGGCGCCGCCGGGCAGGGGCCGATGGCCGTAGGTGCTGGACACGTTGATGATGGAGCCAGCCGTGCTGCGCAGGTGGGGCAGGGCGGCGCCGGCGAGTCCACTCTGCCCCACAGGCCGGTAGCGGTGTCGACGACCTGCTGGGGCGTGTGCGGGTCGCGCAGGCCGGCGGCGTGGACGGCGATCTGCGGGTGCCCGGCGGTTGTATCCTCCAGCATCTCCTTGCGGCGGGCGATACCGAGCATGTGGGCTCCGGCTCGGGCGGCGGCGCGGCCGTAGGCTCCGCTACGAGCTCCTCCTCCGCCTTGCGATGCACCTACCACCCTGACCGCACCCACTGGACAGCGCTACGCGCGGGCGCACCGTCCGGGCAAACCTTGGCGGTCGCGGCTAGGGCGCGTATCGGGTTGTGATCAATTCCCTTGATTCGCCCCTACGGTGGGGCTTGATCC